>JACRDJ010000001.1 GCA_016218635.1 Candidatus Iainarchaeum sp. | reverse complement strand
CGTAGGGGGTGAGGGTGCAAAAATGCACGCGGGGTGTGCGGGTGCGCGGGAACCCGGTGAATGCGGGGTCAATGAATGCGCGGGCCAGTTGCCGGGGTCGGTCGGTTCGGAAATTGAAGAAAATCACGGAGTCGTTGTCCTGAATGATGGCCAGGGATTTTTCGTTCGGGCCCATGATGGCGGTGGGGGCAATGAAGTAGTCCGTGGTTTCTCCTCTCGCATACGCATCTTGAATGGCCTGGGCGGGGCTTTTGGATTTGAGCCCGGTTCCGTTTACCAGCAGCTCATATGCTTTCCGGGTGCGTTCCCAGTTGTTGTCCCGGTCCATGGAATAATACCTTCCGCATATGCTGGCAATGGGCACGTTCATTTTTTCGATTTCGCGGATGAATGTGCTTGCGGTCCGTTCGCCGACATCCCGTCCGTCTGAAAAAAAGTGTATGACCGTCCGCGGGTTCCCGTTTTTTTGAGCCATTTCAATGAGGGCCAAAAGGTGGCGGAGGTGGCTGTGTACGCCGGCATCCGAGCAGAGTCCCATGAGGTGCAGGGTGGTTTTTTTTTCGATGGCGTTCCGGATGGCTTGTAGGAGAATGGGGTTGGAAAAGAATGTGCCGTTGCTGATTTCGCGGTTGACGCGTTCGAATGGCTGCCAGACGATTCTTCCGGCTCCCATGTGCAGGTGGCCGACTTCGGAGTTTCCTTGCACGCCGGCCGGCAGTCCGACCGCGTTTCCGCTGGCGTTCAGTTGGGTGAATGGAAATTGCCGGGAAAGCCGGTCCAGGTTGGGTGTTTTGGCCTGGGTGATGCAGTTGCCCGGGCTTGAAGGGGCGATGCCCCATCCGTCCATGACCACCAGGAGAACCTTTCGCTTCATTCATTCGGACTGAATCAAAAACGGTTCTTAAATGCTTTGGCTGCATAAGCCCATCATAAGTATATCAGGATGGTGGGCACGATGAGAAATGCCATTTGCGTTGATTTTTTGGCCCCGGATTGGAGGGTGTAATACCCCAGGAGGGTGGCGGTGGTGAAGGAAAGGAGTCCCAGCGTTCCGGCATAGAGGATGGACGCCGTTCCCAGAACGATGAGCATGAAGGCATTGAGGGGAATGTAGGGAATCCGGGTGAGTCCGTGCAGGATTTTTTTCTGGAAAACCACCACCAGTAAAGTGGCCAGGATGAGCGCGGTTCCGCTCAGCAAAACCAATGCCATGAACGAGAACGCATCGATGGAAAGAATCTGTTCGATGGCCACGGTGCTTCCGGTCCGGGTTTTTCCGATGCTCCACAGTACGGCCAGCGCATAGATTCCGGTTGCGGAGTTGATTCCGGCGTTGAGTGCCAGAAACTTCCGGTCCTTCATGCGGGTGGTGTGTTCGAGGAACAAAGAAGAGAAGCTGGCGCTGATCGCGGGCAGGGGGCTGGTGAGTGCGGCCATTCCGGCGCCCAGGATCCCCCAGGGCAGGCTGGTTTTCCACGGAATTTCGCGGGCAAATGTCTGGCTTGGAATTTTCCGTGTTCCGGCCAGCATGGTTTGAAGGCTGTTCGAGGCTCCGAAGAGTCCGCTGATGATGGGGAACACGAGTTCGCCGAAGCGGGGAAGGGCGGCCAGTCCCAGCAGGGTGCCCAGGAGGGTGCAGAGCAGGCTGGCGTTGCGGGTGTTTTTTTCCGCACCGAATATGAGTGCCAGCAGAAGGGTTCCCAGAATGAAGGGAATGAATGGCCGCAAGGTTGCGTGAATGAATGGAAGAATCAATCCCAGCAGCGGGGCAAGTGCGAGTGCACTGATTCCTCCCGCCAGTCCGCCTCCGGCTGCAATCAGGATGGCCTGGGAGGCTCTTCCCTGCAGGAGCATGCGGTGTCCGGCGAGGGTGGTATATCCCTGGTCTTTTTCGGGGGCTCCGAGAAAAATGGAGGGAATGAGGTCAAACACCTGGTTGGCGGTGGTGGCGCTGACGATGAATGCGGCCAGCGCAAACGGGGTTGCTTCATTCCATGCGGAGGCCAGCATGGCGATGTGGTTGCTGTGAATGCCGGGCGCGAGTCCGCTGATGATTCCGGCGATCATTCCGCCCCCAAAACCAATCAGGGTTTGGATGAGTTCATTCAATCGGGCTCACTTCCCGGCACTGGAGCTGGAGTCCGTTTTTTTCACGTGCAATGGTTCCCTCTACGCGGATTTTTTTTCCTTCTTCTGCAGCCTGGGCCAGCGCATATTCAGGGTGAAAGCAGATGACCGGAATGCGGTTTGGGGGTGCAAGGAGTTCGAATGAAAGGTGTCCGGAAAAAAAGAGCCGGCGGTGAATGAGCGTTCCTTCCATTTGCACGGTTTTTCCGATGAATGCTCCGGCATCTGAAATGGTGATGGTGGGGGGTGCGGTTCCGTTGGTTTGAATGGCTACTCCCAGGATTCCGGCCAGAATGAGTGCTAGCAGCAGGCCCTGGGAAACGGTTTGCATATACTTTGTTTTTCCCGAACCCTTTTAATATTCGTCGATTGACGAATTAGCAGGTTTGGGTGCTGGAAATGACCCGAACATTCTTTGGGGTGAGGGGAGCTACTTTGGATTGAATGCGTCCGAGTGCGGCCGTGTTCAGGGGGGCCGGATTGGTCTGGATACGGAGGCAGTATTCGGTGGCGGTTTCCTGCCATTCGATGGATTCCACGTATCCGGGCTGGCCCGTGCGGGAGAGTTCTTCAATGGTGCTTAAGCGGGTCTGGGCCGCTATCCGGAACGATTCCATCGGAGTGAGATACCCGCTTAGGATCACGATGCTGGCCAAAAAGACCACCGCCGTCAGCAGCAGGATTTCGTAGCTGGCCTGTCCGCGTGCGTTCATGTTTTCACCGTTGCCGGTTGAGGGTGAGCTGTCCGTTGTTTTTCCGGATTTGGAGTTCGATGGCCTGTTCCTGGGCGAGTGCATCCATGCTGCCCGTTAACTGGAATGACACCGGGAGCGTGGTGGTGCGCGTGCAGCGGAAACGGTATTCGGGGTAGGTGGTGTCAGGGGTGCATCCGCTGATGCCGGCGGTGACGTTGCGGCCTTTTCCGTAGAATGTGAGGGTGAGCTGGTTTCCGGTTTTTTCGATTTTTGTTTTTTTTGGCAGGAAGAATATATCGGTCTGCTGGGACCCGTTTCCGAGTGCGGAAACGTACTGAATCCGGTCGATGAGTTTTTCGTAGGTGAGGGTGGCTTGGGCGATCGTTTTTCCGTCTTCAAGGCCGGCGAGTGCTTCCTGGGAGGCCGGTATGATGGCGGTCACAAACAAGAGCAATATGACGGAAAAGAGGAGGATGAATTCAATGCTGGTCTGTCCGCGTTTCATAAAATCAGGTTCCATAAGGGGTCTCCGAGTGCCTGCAGGAGCAGGTAGGCCAGCAGGATGGCGGGAACGAAGGGCGCGCTTTTTTTGATCAGAATATGGTTTTTGATCCGGCCGGATTCCGTGGCGGTTTTGAGTTGTTGGAGTTGTTCGGCAGTGCTTCCGGCGGCACTGCGGCTGGCGGCCAGCAGTCTTCCGGCGGGGTTCATCCAGTTCATGAGGGCATCCATCCTTTTGGCTTTCAGGTCATTAATAATGCTTCTGCCAGAAGGGAAGGGAATGCGGGTCATCACTCCTTCTTGTTCCGCAATGGTCTCTCCCGTGATTTCCCCTTCCGTTAATTCGGTTATTTTTTTGGTGGAAGTGAATGCCTGCGTGCGGGCACGGGTAAAGAACCAGATGAGGAGGTATAGCAGGAGCAGGGGAATGGTCCCTTCGAGCAGGCGAATCATCCAGCCGGTTTCCAAAAACCACATTCCAATGAGCGCAAGGGCGCCCACGGTTGTTTTGCGGGGAATGGATGGAACGATTCCCAGCAATAGGAGCAGGGGCAGCACGAGCCACCCGTTCAGCTGCATTTTTTCAAGCAGGATTCCCAGTCCGATGAGGGCGCTCATGAGCTGAATGATTTGGCTGGTGCGGCGGATGAGTTCGGTGCGCAGTTCGCTTCGGAGGCTCTTGTTTTTCAGGAGGGTGGGCAGGGCGATGGCGGTTCCGGCGGGCAGCATGCAGAAAACGCTGAACAAAAAAAGGGTGAGGGGGAAAATGGGCAGGGTGATTGGCTGCAATAGTAGTTGATGTATCCCGGTGACATGCTGTATGATGGATTCATTGAATGGGTTGAGTGCCGCGATTCCGGTGAAGAGCTTCACGTCCCCGCCGGCCCATACTCCGAGTTTCCAGAGCATCCATGCCCCGGCAAAGGTGGCCAGGGTGAGTGCGGCCGCGGTGAAAATAATACCCATGTCGTTGGCGGTGAGTGCGCGGATGAATTGGAGTGCGAGTCCGCCGAAAATGAGCGTATAGGTGAGGCGGTCGGAGACGGTGCGGTCTTTGAGGTCGGTGTAGGTGGCGTGCGCGAGCGCGCTGACGGAGATGAGAAAAAAAAGCAGGGGCCACATGAATGGCGCCCCTAGGATGAAACCGTGCTTTTAAGGAGGCTGTCGCGGGCGTCCCAGAGTTTGAGTTTGGCCGTGTCCGCGAGTCCCCCGAACTGGAGGGCTAAAACGGCGGCAAACAGAACGAGGAGGGCGGAGATGGCCACCAGGAGAAGGTACTCAAATGAAACCTGCGCCCGGTGGTCCATGGTATCCCTAAATGGTGGTGTTGTTTACTTTGTTGAATATTTTGTTGCCGGCGGTGTTGGCTGAGT
>JACRDJ010000040.1 GCA_016218635.1 Candidatus Iainarchaeum sp. | reverse complement strand
TTTTCTTTTCACCCGGGAACGAATGCTCCGCAACTCACGCAGAACCTTCTTTTCGTCCAGTTTCTTTAACACGATTGTATTCCGATCCGTCGGCGTCACCACAAAAATGGATTCCTCTCCCGAACGGGTGAACTGCCTGGTTTTCTGAGGGATGATGAGCTGCCCTTTCGTCGACATCTTGGTGGTTTCAATAATAGCCTGCATAAAAAGTCACCTAATACTATTGGGTTAAACGAGTTAATAAACTTTCTTACTTGTAAGAAAATAGAATCTGCTTCAGTTTTCAGCAAAATCGGCAGAAACTACCGGCCTTCTTTGAGGAAATCCTGTATCCGCCCCTCATCGGCCAGCGCGGCCTTCATCCGGCCAAGCCCTTCCCGGATCAGCTCCTGCGAGGTCGCATAGCTTAAACGAATGTAATCCTCTTTTTCGCCCTCATTGCGGGAGCCAAAACAGGTGCGGGCCAAAACCCCCACGCCACCCCGATAGAGCAGGTACTGCTGCACCTGCCAGGAGTCCGAAAACCCAATTTCGCGGCATAATTGGGTTACGTTGGGAAACACATAGAATGCCCCCCGGGGAGCATGGCAGGAAATGCCCGGAATCCCGTTCAATAAGTTCACAATCAAATCACGGCGCGCCCTAAATTCCTTCACCATTTTTTCCACATCTTCCTGGGAACCGCTAAGCGCCTGCGCCCCGGCCGCCTGAACAAAGGTAGCCGTACTGGTGGCCATGTTGTTCATGAACTTGGAGAAATGCCGGACCAGCTCCGCATTCATGACCCCATACCCCAGACGCCACCCCGTCATGGCATAGGTTTTGGAATGCCCGTCCACCAGAATGCACCGCTCCTTCATTCCATCAAATTGGTAAATGGACTCAAACGCCCCGTCATAAACAATGCGGGAATAAATTTCATCCGACAAAACCCAGATGCCTTTTTCTTTGCAGATGCGGGCCAGTTCCTCCAAATCCATTTTGGAAATAATGCCCCCCGTGGGGTTCGACGGGGTGTTCACCACAATCATCCGGGTTTTAGGGGAGAGGAGTTTCTTGAGTTCATTTAAATCAAAACCAAATCCCTTTTCTTCAAGCAAAGGCAGCGGAACCGGCGTCCCTCCCGCGAAATTAATCAATGATTCATAAATCGGATAACCCGGGTTCGGATAAATGACCTCATCCCCTTCTTCCACCAGACTCAGCATGGCAATGAAAAGAATGGGTTTGGCGCCCGGGACCACAATGACTTCCTCGGGTTCCACCTTCACATGACGGGTTTTGGAAACATACTCCGCAATGGCCTTACGCAGCTCCGGGGTTCCGGGAACGGGTGCATAATGGGTTTTGTTTTCCGCAATCGCATTCATACCAGTCTGCTTGACATTCTGAGGCGTGTCAAAATCGGGTTCTCCCACGCAAAAGCTCACCACATCCTTTCCCTGGGCCCGCAGGGCCATGACTTCCGCAAACACGTCAAACGCGGCTTCCGTTCCCATCCGCCCCATCCGTTTAGCCAGATTCACATTCATTTTTGTCCCCCCTTCCGAACAAGCACTTTCTTCACCGCATTAACAATCTCCCGCGAGGTTAAACCGAATTTTTCCATTAATTCATTTGGTTCCCCGCTTTCCCCAAACCGGTCCAAAACCCCCACCAACTCCACCGGCACCGGGCAATGCCGGGCCAATACCTCGCAGACCGCACTGCCCATTCCACCCATGATCTGGTGCTCTTCCGCGCACACCACCGCACCGGTTTCCCGGGCAGCGGACACCAGCGTTTTCTCATCAATGGGTTTAATGGTGTGCAAATTAATCACACGGGAATCAATGCCCTCCGCACGCAATTGCCGGGCCGCCACCAAGGCCTCATACACCATGGCCCCGCAGGCCACAATGGACACCTCATCCCCGAAACAAAAAGTCTCCGCCCGGCCCACCCGGAAAGGCGTTTCTTCCGTGGTCACCACGGGAACCTTTTCGCGGCCAAACCGAAGCACAAACGGCCCTGCCATTTCCCCCGCGGACACCGTGGCCTTCTTTCCCTCCACCGCATCCGCGGGCACAACCACATTCATATTCGGAAGCGTCCGGGTGACTGCCAGGTCTTCCAACGCCTGATGCGTGGCCCCATCCGCTCCCACTGAAATACCGCCATGCGCGGAAGCCACCTTCACATTAAGCGAAGGATAACACACACTCACCCTTAACTGATCCCACGCGCGCCCGGTTGAAAAAACCCCGTATGTGGCCACGAAGGGAATTTTCCCCACCAGGCTTAATCCGGCCGCGATGCCCACCATATTCTGTTCCGCAATCCCTACTTCCAGAAAACGACCCGGAAAACGTTTCGCAAACCAGTCCGCCCGGACCGAAGCAGTCAAATCCGCGCCCAACACCACCACGTTCGGGTTCCGCTCCCCCAATGCCACCAGGCCATGCCCATACCCATCCCGGCTGGGAAGCATTTCAATACCCGAAAAAAGCTTTTCGGAGAGTTTCATCGCAGGATTCAGGCGAAGCTCATTCATGACGGACACCCCAGTTCAGCCAATGCCCGCCGGACCTCTTCCGCACCAGGCGCTTTCCCATGCCAGTCCGCCTTGTTCTCCATGAACGAAACCCCTTTTCCTTTCACGGTCCGGGCAATGAGAACGGTCGGCTGATTTCCTGAAAAAGACTTAAATTCATCGAGGGCGTTCACAATCTGGCCCAGGTCATGGCCGTCTAATTCAATCACCCGCCAGCCAAAAGCCCTCCACTTGTCCGCTAAAGGCTCCAGTTCCATGACCTCACCGGTCGGCCCGTCAATCTGCAACCCATTCCGGTCCACCAAGGCGCACAGATTGGAAAGATTATAATGCGCCGCAGACATGGCGGCCTCCCACACCTGCCCTTCATCGAGTTCACCATCCCCCAGCAGGCAATACACTTTATTGGGCAAACCATCCATCCGCAGACCGGCCGCAACCCCCACCGAGACACTCAATCCCTGACCCAATGACCCCGCGGACACCTCGATTCCGGGAAGCTTGCGCATGTCCGGATGCCCCTGCAGGCGCGAGCCCATCCTGCGCAGCGTCAGCAATTCTTCCCGCGGAAAAAAACCGGCCCGGGCCATCGCCGCATACTGCACCGGACACACGTGCCCCTTGGAAAGAAAAAAATAATCCCGGCCGGACCAATCCGGGTTTTTCGGGTCAAACACCAATGCATGAAAATAAAGCGCACTCACCAAATCCGCGGCGGAAAGGCTTCCCCCCGGATGCCCGGAACCCGCGGCCCCGATCATGCGGACAATGTCCCGACGGAGTTCCTGCGCAATATGCTGCAGCTTCAAAATACCGGCAGAATCCATTCCAAAACCAATTCATTCAAATCCCACAGTAAAATAAAAACACTGCGGTCCAAAAGGATAGCAGAACGGTTAAAAAGAACAAATGGGCAGCCCGTCAGCCTGACAATCCCTCGCAGTACAGGGTATTTTCTGCTCGTTCTCCAAAAACCTACTTCGGCGTGTTCCGGTGAAGAAGCCTGCGCGCGCCAGCACCCATTTTGGTCAATGCCTTTCGAACGGACGAGTTCCTTTTGATGCGTGCTTTCTGGATGTCAGCTTTTATTTTTTCATGCAACAGCTTCATATAAGTGTCAAAAGGAATGGGATTGCCTAAGTCAGGATGGGAAAATCCTCTTCGCGTCAACTGCCGAGCACGCGGGGGAGATATCGCCTCGTGCACGACAAACTCAACTTGAGGGTAAAGCTCCTTGGTCTTGCGCAATACCATGAACTCCAGAAGCTGCGCAACCCCTAATCTGCGCCAATAACGCGGATCCCTGCTTCGGCCAAACGGATAATACCACGCCCAATGAGCCACCTTTCCAATGACTGAAAGATTCATGTATCCAAACCGGCCCTCCAGTTCTAGTTTTCCGCTTTGAAGCATAGGCTCAAAATAGTTCCGAATAACCGGATTGGAAACAAACTTTTCTGGCGCCTGATTCGAAGGGCGTCGGACCAAGAAGAATGAAGACTCAAGAGAATATTCTTTCAATGGATCATCTGCTTTGCCGGGTTTGACATGAACGGTTCTAATCTCAATGCCCAGAATCCCTTTTTGAATTACCATAACCCTAATTCTCCGAAGAATTTCCCCCGCTGAGCCGTTCCAGCACCTTGTCCGTTTCCTTCTCCGAAAGCAAATCGAATATTTCCTTCACGTCAAACGCGTCCGCAAAATCGGTTTCAGCCAGGTTCTGCTGCAGCAATTCAAACCCCAGTGCATTCACGGACTTTTTTTCCGCCTGCGCGGAGCGCAGTTCGGAGAGCTTTGCCGAAAACGAAAGGGAATCCATCTGCCTGGAAACCGAAAACAGGGCCTTTCCCTCAAACTCCGCCAGCACTTTCAGAACATCCACTTCCGAGGCCGCCACGCCCTTGGCGAGCGTTCCCCGCAGACGGAACCGGATCAGGGGCGGCATGGAAAAAGACCCCTTCAAATCCGATTCCACCCCGGAACGCACCTGCGAAAGAACTTCCTGGGGTTGAGCACCTTCAAATGAAAGGGGGTGATAGAAAAGCGTCCGCTGGCGCTTGAAGGGAAAAAAAGTCATTTCCCCGGAATTGGTATCCAGCAAATAAGTTCCCTTGGGCTGGCCGGCTTCCAGTTTTTTCACCTGCGTGGCCACCGTGGAACCCGCGAGCAGGAATTTTTTTCCGTTGAATTCCTGGCGGTCCCTCCAATGCAAATGCCCGTTAATGGCCCACTCAAACCCTTCCGGCAGATCATGCAATGAAAGTGTGGCCATCATTTCATCCGAGAACGGAAGGAACTCGGTAAACGACTGATGCAATAAAAGAAGATTTGTGGCGCCCGGCACCGCCTGCGGATTCCATAGTTTCAGCACTTCCAGCGCGTGCTTGTCCGGCACCCAGCTTAATCCATGCAGAACCGTTTTCTCCGCGTTCTTCTCTATCACGGCCCGCGAAGCATGCAGGCGCAGCGCCAGTCCTGCTTCCACCAGCAAATCCACCACGTTCGCATAATCCTTGCCCTTAAAATCATGGTTGCCGGAAAGAACAATCACCGGAATGCCGGAATATGAATAATCCCGCACGCCGTCCTTTCCTTCATGCGTAACCCGAACCGAAGAAGTTCCCTTCCGGGCTAACGCAAATATGGCGAACGCTTCTTCCAGCGTCTGAACCGACGGAACGGGTTCATCAAAAATGTCTCCGGGAATCACGATCGCGTCCACCCGCTGTTCCAGACACCACTCAAACGCCTGCCGGGCATTCTCAAAACCCTCCGCGTAACGCGGGGATTTCTCCCCAAACCCCAGATGCATATCCGAAAAAATGCCGAGTTTCACGAATAACCGCCCGCCAGCTTATTCAGCACGGAGTAATTCAGCTCCGAAAGATGGTTAATCACCAGGTCCGCACCAGCAAGGTCAGGGCGGGAAAGGAGGGGATTGGGAATCACGACCACTTTAAGGCCCGCTTCCCTGGCGGACTGCAGTCCAATCGAAGTATCCTCAACCGCCACCACATCAGTGGCATTAAGCCCCATCTTCTGCAGGGCCTTGAGGTAAACTTCCGGGTGAGGCTTGGGATTCACCAGGTCCTCGGTCGTCACCATGTGAGGAAATGCACCCGGCAAACCGATTTTTTCCAGAATCAGCACCACGTTGCGCAGGGAATTGTTGGTTGCCAGGGCCACCTGAACCCCGTTTAGTTTGAGTTCGGAAACCAGGCGCTGAGCGGAGAAATTTTCCGTTAAATGCAGTTTCCACTGCTCGCGGGCCTTAAGGGAAACTTCCTGCACAAACTGCTCCGCATCCACTTCCAGCCCGTACTTTTTATTAATGGCCTTCACTTTCTGGGTGAAGGAAAGCCCAATGAGGTCCAGTAGGTCTTCATTAGAAATGCCCGGATGAAACCGGCTCAAATAGGCCCGCATCAGCGGGTAATAAAACTGCCCTGTGTCCGCCAGGGTCCCGTCCAGGTCAAAAACAACTCCCGCCAGCATGCACTTCCCTAAAAGCCTCTTCTCGCAAACCTTATAATACGTTTTTGGCACGAAAGCATAATTGGCTCCAAAAGGGCCAAGAAAGACCGCAGGGCACAGCTTTTGCGAAGCACGGGCCACTGAAAGTGGCGCACCGTTGCTGCCGGACGGAACCGGCACCGGACGTGTCGGCGCACGAAGCAAAGTCCGCACGAAGTGCGGGCTCTCGGTACCATCGGACGAAAACGATGCTGGGGTGGCAGAGTGGTTATGCATCCGCCTGCAGAGCGGAAGATCGGGAGTTCGAATCTCCCCCTCAGCTTTTCGCAAATCATTAAATAACACTTGTGGCTTAGAATAAGCGTGAACCCGAAATCCATTCAGTCCGTTTTTGAGGAAAACCGGGAAAAGGGCCTGGTCAGCGAAGACGATTACCGCGTGTATCTCAATGCCCAGGCCGCCGAACGCATGTACCGGCTTTCCTTTGCCGCCATCCTCATCAGCGCCGCATTCGGGGCCATCACCTATTTTGCGCTGGCATTCATCGGCATTCCGCAAACCCTGTACGGATGGCTGGCAGTCGGAGCAGGTTATGGAATTCTCCTGGTGGCCGTTCACCGCATGCTGGCCGGCGGACAGGAACGGTTATGGAAGGACCTCGAAGAATACTTTCAGTGGAAGAGCGAAAAACCGGCTCAGCCCCCCGCAACCGGAACTGCTCCCATTTCCCCCATTCTCCCGGATGCCCCCAAACCCTTCAAGTACACCCCCAAGTACTCCAACATTGAAAGCGTTTTAAGGGCATTCCGGGACAAAAAATGATCCCCCGCATCAATCCCTGGCTGTCCCTCCTAGGCATCACTCTCCTGTGGGCCGCCTACGGGGTGCTCGTGCGCTTTTTTGAATCCGAAGGGTTCAATCCGTTTGAACTCAATTTTGCCTCCTTTGCGGCCGCCACCCTTATTCTGGGAATCGTGCTCGCACTCCAAAAAAAAGACCTTTCAGCCCCCCAGCCCGCCGAACGGATCCCGCTCCTGCTTTACGCCATCGGGCTTTGCTCCACCAATATCGCCATCTATTATGCCTTCACGCTTTCCACCCTGGCCAACACCATCCTCCTGCATTATACCGCTCTCTTGTGGGCTTCACTGGGCGCGGTAATCTGGTTTAAGGAAGAACTCACCCGATGGAAAATCATTTCTTTCCTGCTGGTGATGGGCGGAGTGATGGCCATTTCACTTCCGGACTTCTCTTTGAATCCGTCCTATTTCACCGGAAACCTTTTTGCGCTGGCCTCCGCATTCGGGTACGCGCTCATGCTGCTGGCATCCCGGAAACTGAAAGGAATGCCGTCCGAAAAATCGGCATGGTATGGAATGCTGGCCTGCACCATTCTCCTGGCACCCCTCTGGCTGGCATGGAATTCGGCCAAAACAATCATGCAGTGGGCCAGCGTGCTGGCCGGAGCCGGAACCTACACCGCAGCGGAATCCCTCCTGCTGATGTCCGCGCTGCAGGGAATCGCCATCGTACCGGCCAGCCTTGTCTTAGTGAGCGAAATACCCCTAGTGGCGGCCTTAGGCCTGCTCCTATACGGAGAAGCAATCCCGCTCGCCACTCTGGCAGGCGGAGTCCTTATCATTGCGGGGGCCATCCTGCTCATTTTCAAAGAGCAGACAGGCCGCATCTGAAACTAACCCTCGCACTTGGCCTGCCCGCATTCCTTGGGCTTCTGTCCGAAGGGAACCCCTTCCGCCTTGGTCTTGTCCCCCAGAGAACGGTCATCGTCCGTCCAGTAATCCTTTATCTTGCCCCGCATGGTCTCACCCCAATCCAATGGGTGGCTTGTGCAGTATTAATATTCTGAATAATTTTTTGAATAAAAACAAGTTTTATAAGCCAAATGCTTGTTTTTTTACTCATGCGCGTGGATGAAAAAGACCGCAGAATCATGTATGAACTGTCCCTTAATGCCCGTCTGCCGGTTTCCCGAATCGCCCGCCAGACCCGCATTCCCCGGGAGCAGGCCCATTACCGGTTCCGCCAGCTCACCGAAAAAGGATTCGTGCAGTCATTCATCACCGAAGTCAACCCGGAAGCGCTGGGTTTCTTCCGCACCACCGTTTACCTGCAGCTCTATCATTCCGTCCGGAGCGTGGAGGACCAGGTGATTGCATTTCTGGAAAGCAACCCCTATGTAAGCTGGATCAATATCACCATCGGAAAGTGGA
>JACRDJ010000039.1 GCA_016218635.1 Candidatus Iainarchaeum sp. | reverse complement strand
GCCACTTCAAAAATGACCGTAATCTGGAAATAATAGGAAACCACGAGCATGCAGGCTACCGCACCCAGGGCAGCCCCCGTCATGGTGAGCCCCGTAATCATGGACTCGTGCGCGCGCGCCCTGGCGGATCCGTCTTTTCGCTTCAGCACCCGCGTGGTCAGCAGGATGTCCGTGTCCACCGAGTACCCTAAGAGCATCAGCAGGGCCGGAATCGTAGTCAGGCTCAAAGGAAGCCGGAAGAAAGCCATGAAGGCCAGGGCCGTGAATACATCAAATACCCCTCCTGCCAGGATGGCCACGGAGGGAACGAATTCCCTGAATGAAACAAAGACCACCAGACAAATCCGCAGGAACGCGTTGGCGGAATCGGTGAGGGCCGTGGACCAGAAGGCTTCCCCCAGGGATGGTCCCACCTGACGGAGCTGGAAACGCGAAGTGTCCGAAATGCCCAGTTCCTGGGCCAGCAGGGACTGCAGTTCGCGTTCGAATTTCTGGTGAGCGGACTGAAGCTCTTTTTCTGCCAATGCTTTCAGTTCCTGGAAATCACCGGTGCGCGTTCCCGCAAACTGTAATTGATCCAGGAGTGCGTTCAGTTCCGCGGGACCGGCTGCCGCCTTCAGCTGGGCATCGAGTGAGGAAAGCAACTGGTTTTCGCTGAATTCCACGAGCAGCCCGTACCCGGCCGGAGACTGAATGGGGGTGACGCGAAGCTCGGTCAGTTGAAACTTTTCTTTCAGCAAAGATTCCGCTTTCACGCCATCCAGCGGGGTTTCCGAACGGATAATGAGGGTGGTTCCCCCGCGCAGGTCCGTTCCCTGCAGCAGAGTGGGATGAATAAAAATCAGGAAAGAAAAAACGAAGAAGAGAACAATCGGAACCAGCAGATGCCGCTTATAATTCCCGGTATATAAATTAATCAAAAAAACGCCTGCACTAATTTCAGATGATTACCCTGCAAATCGTTTAAAAGGGTAACCTCCACCCCTTTGCTGGATGGACACCCAAAGCATTATGGACAAGGCCATCCGGCGGGCCCAGAAAGAAAACTACCCCAAACGCCGGGATCAGATACCCCTTCTGGCACTCAAGCGCCTTGAATCCAGAAAAATGAAACTGATGGGGGACTGCATGGAAAGCGACCTGCATTCGCTGGCCAAGACGGTTCCCTCCATCGACAAACTGACTCCCTTCGTGCAGGAACTTCTGAATGCCAGCATTCCTTTAGGGCAGCTGCGCAAAGTGGCCGGCCACCTCCAAAAAACCCAGACCCTGCTCATCCGCCTCCAGATTCAGGCCGGAAAAAAAGCATTCCATGCCACTACTTCCGCCGAGGTGCGGGCCATCCGCAAGCAGTTCACCGCCCGCGCGGACTCCTTCCTGCGGAATGCGAAGGACTCCATGGAAACCGTTCAGCAGTTCCAAAAACACTTCAAGCGCCTGCCCCACATTGAAAAAGAGGCATTCACTTTCGTGCTGGCCGGGTACCCCAACACCGGAAAAAGCACGCTGCTGAACCGGCTCACGGGATCCACCCCCAAAATCGCGGACTATCCGTTCACCACCCAGGAAATCAACGTGGGAAAAACCGAGTACCGGTTCCTGCCCGTACAGTTCCTGGACACTCCCGGACTCCTTGACCGTCCCCTAACCGAACGCAATCCCATTGAACGAAAAGCCATGGCGGCCCTGGCGCACACGGGCCAGCACGTGCTCTTCGTGTTCGACCCCACGCTTTCCTGCGGGTACTCATTCGAACAGCAAATGAGTCTGCTCCGGGAAATCCGCCAGCAGTTCGGCTCCCGGCCGCTCACCGTCATCCTCAACAAAACCGACATAGCCCATGAAACCGAACTCCGCCGCGCCCAGGAAGAACTCCGCGCCCAAAAAATCCCCTTCCTGACTGCGGGACCCGACAATGCGGAAGAAGTAAAGGAAAAGGTGCTCCAAAACGTTCCCCGGAACTTTTATGTTACGCAGAAAATCCCCGAAACAACGGGCTCCCAGCATTCCAATTAGCCCCGTCCAAGAGCATCTGCATCAAAAAATGATGCCCCGGCTCACGGCACTCCTGCAAAAACCATATGAGGTCATCAATCCGAAAGAACTCAAAGAAATTGCACTCCAGACCATCTTCATCCGGCATTCGCACGACCGCCAGGCAGCCATGGAAGTAATCATTTTAGAACGCATGCTCAGAAAAATGAACTGCACGGCACCTGAACGGGAAAGAGTCCACCAACTGCTTGAAAAAACCGCCCAAGAAGAAACCCGGATGGGACCCCCCCTCACGCACTCGGAACAGAGGTTTGTCCAAAGAATAATCCAGCTGACGAGCCAACTCCTAAAAGGTGTTGATAACTCCGCCCGTATAAGCGGACCCCGTGGCTTTCACTAAAAAAACCGGATTCCGGGAAAACCCAACCCTTTTGCTTTAAATTACTTCTTGGCCCCCAATAAGTATCACAGCTGTTGGGTGTGGAAGGGGGGAGACTGATGGACGAAGAACTGGCCTACATTCTGGAATTAATGCAGTCAATCACGGAGGACACTTCCGTTCCCCGCAACATTCGGGCCGTACTGGACGAATCCAAGCACAAAATCGAGACCTCCAAGGACACCAAACTGGCCGTGAGCTCAAGCATTTACGCGCTGGAAGACATTTCCTCGGACATCAACATGCCCTCGCACACGCGCACTGAAATCTGGACCATTGTTTCCGAGCTTGAAAACGTCCGAGAAAAAATAAAGTGAGGGGCCATGAGCGAGCCCTCGATTCAGCTGCGCGTGCTGGAATCCGCATCCCGCAGGAAAATGCTCCTATCCCGGGAAACCGTTTCCCTGCTGGCCGGCCAGGAAGACTTCGAGTCCCTCCTGAATGCATTCGAAACCGAAAAAAACTTCATGCCCTCACGCGAGCAAGTCGGCCAAAAAATCGCGCGGGCCGACACCAAGGTCACCTCCACCCAGGAAGTGCTCATAGAGCACCCCACCCGATTCCATGCCCGCGCCAAAGAAGTGGCCCCCAACTTCCGCATCCTCAAGGAATTCGAAGTCACGCCCGACACGCGTTCCAGCGGAAAAATCACGGACTTTTTGGCCATGTTCGTGGAAAAATACCAGTTTCTTTCCGGAGTGCTCCGCCGGCGGGCGGGCCTCAACCCCAAATCCATCAGCCGGCTGAAGACATCCCCGAAGGGAACCGAAGTGGACCTCGTGGCCATGGTCAGTGAAAAATGGATCACCAAGAACGGACACCTGGCCCTTCGCATAGAGGACCCGGAAGGGGACTGCATTGCGGTGCTTATGAAGAACGAACCCCGCCTCTTTGAAGGCGGACAAAAAATCATGCTCGATGACATGCTGGGAATCAAGGCCACCAAGGTATCCAACGAAATGGTGATCGTGAAGGAATTCTTCTGGCCCGACCTCCAGGAACGCCCCATTAAACCCGCAGCCAGCGATCTCTCCGCCCTCATCATTTCCGACATCCACTGCGGCAGCAAGCTCTTCATGAAAAAAGAATTCCAGAAATTCCTCTCCTGGCTTAACGGCCAAACGGATTCCCCCTCCGAACGCGAGCAGGTCAGCAAAATCAAGTACCTCTTCGTGGCCGGCGACAACATTGACGGAATCGGCGTATACCCCGGACAATTCGAAGAGCTCGAAATCAAGGACCTCTACGAGCAATACGGACTCTTTGAGGAACTCATGCTCGAGGTCCCCGAATACATTGAAGTGTTCATATGCCCTGGCCAGCACGATGCCGTCCGCCGCGCGGACCCCCAGCCCCCCATTCCCGCAGCATTCGTTCCCCGCCTCTCCCAAAAACCCAACTTTCATTTCCTGGGCAGTCCCGGATGGGTGGAAATCGAGGGACTCACCGTGCTCATGTACCACGGCGCCTCGCTCTATGACCTCTATGCCTCCCTGAATATTTCCTCCTACCACGAACCCCATCAGGCCATCATCGAACTCCTCAAACGCCGGGACCTCATGGCCGCGTATGGACTCAGCCAGCCCTACGTGCCCCACACTCCCAGCCGCATGCTCATCCGCGAAGAACCTGATCTCTACGTGGGCGGAGACATGCATCACACCGGGTATGGCAAACACAAATCCTGCCTCATCCTCAACAGCGGAACCTGGCAGGAACGCACTCCCTACCAGGTGGCTCAGGGACTGATTCCCACCACGGCCACGGCCACCCAGATTGAACTCTCCAGCCGGAGAATCATCGAACACAATTTCGGCAAAAAAGAGGAAACCCCATGAATGCCCAACAGAATTCCGCCGGCATAATCGCGGAACCCTTCATGCAGGAATACTTTGCCCGCCTGCAGACCGCGGCCCAAACCCAGTTCGAGCAGGCCACCCTCGCCCGCCGGAAAGGAATGGACCCCGAAACATTCGTGGAATGCAAACCCACCCTTGACCTCGCCGACCGAACGGAACAAATCATCGGACCCCCCGGCATCGCCAAACGGTTCCGTGAACTCAGCGCGGAACAACCGGACCGCATCCGCGTCATATTTGAACTCTTCCGTGAACTCATTGAGCAAAAATGGCACGCCCAGCCCGATCCCCAAAAACGCCTCGAGCACGCCGTCAAAACCTGCCTCATGCTCCTCACCGAAGGAGTGGTGGTGGCACCCCTCGACGGGGTTCCCAGCATCAAAATCAGCGAAAACTTTGACGGAACCAAATACGTGGACTTCTATTTCGCCGGACCGATTAGGGCCGCCGGAGGAACCGCCACCGTATTCCCACTCATTCTGGGAGACTATGCCCGCCAGCTCATGAAACTTGACCGCTTCAAACCCACGGAAGACGAAATTGAACGCTACGTGGAAGAATGCAACATTTACGACGAAATCGTGACCCGTCAATACAAACTCACCGATGACGAAGTCCGCAAAATCATCCGCGGGTGCCCCGTCTGCATCAACGGAGAACCCACCGAAGAACGCGAAGTGGTCTCCCACAAAAACCTCTCCCGCGTGCCATCCAACCGGGTGCGCGGAGGCGCCTGCCTGGTCATCAGCGAAGGAGTCGGACTCAAGGCCCGCAAAATACTCTCACTGGTGAAAATCCTCAAACTCGACTGGGCCTGGGTGGAAGACCTCATCAAAGTGGAAAAAGGCGGAAGCGAAGGCGAAAGCCTGCGACCCAGCTTCAATTACCTCAAAAAACTCGCCGCCGGCCGGCCCATCCTCAGCTACCCTTCCCAAAGCGGCGGATTCCGCCTCCGATACGGAAAAGGCCGCAACACCAGCGTCATGGCCAAAGCCATCCACCCCGCCACCATGCAATTACTCGACGATTTCCTGGCCGTCGGCACCCAAATCAAAATCGAACGCCCCGGAAAATCCGCGGAAATATTTCCCTGCGACTCCATCGAAGGACCCACCGTACTCCTGCACTCCGGCGAAGTCCGCGCCATCCAAACCAAGGCCCAGGCCCAATCCATCCAGGAAGAAGTCCGCCAAATCCTCTTCCTCGGAGACATCCTCATCACGCTGGGAGACTTCCAGAAAAGCGGCCACCCCCTCATGCCCCCCGGATACTGCCCCGAATGGTGGGAGCAGGAATTCGAAAAAGCAATCCGTGAAAAAAACAAGCACCTCCCCAAACCCACCGATGCCTATTCCGCGGTTGAACTTTCCCGACAGCTCAACATCCCCCTTCACCCGGACTTCACGGCCTATTGGGACTGCATTGAAAAAAACGAATTAATGCACCTTCACACGATGACCAAAACCGCGCAAACCAAAACAGAAAACAATCAAATCACCGAATGCCGTCTGCCGAACTCACCCCAAACCAAGAGCGCACTCGAACACCTCGGACTCCCTCATCACCTGGAAACGGAATCCATCGTAATCGGAAAACCATGGGCCTATCCCTTCCTCTTCTGCCTCGGATTCTTTTCCACCCAATCCCTTCCCACGCGGGAAAAAAACACCCAAGCACTCTCCGAACTATGCGGAATTCCCCTCCGCGACAAGGGCGGAACCTTCATCGGCTGCCGCATGGGCCGCCCCGAACAGGCCAAGCCCCGCAAAATGATCGGAAACCCCCACGTACTCTTCCCCATCGGACTCGCCGGCGGCGCCACCCGCTCCATCAACAAAGCCAGCGAAAGCGAAAAAACCACCCAGCAAAAAATCGAATCCGGCATTGGCCTCTTCCGCTGCGAAAACTGCCAAACCATCCGCAGTTCCCCCCAATGCGAAGTCTGCCACGCCCGCACCACCCCCATCCGCCGCTGCCCCAAGGGACACTACACTGCATTCACCCAGGAAACCTGCCCCACCTGCAAAGAAAAAACGGTTCCCTACAGCAAACGCCCCGTGGAACTCTCCCTGCACTTAACCCAGGCCCTGGCGCAACTCAAAATGCCCCTTCCGGAAATCCTTAAAGGAGTCAAAGGACTCATCAGCGACGAAAAAATACCCGAACCCCTCTCCAAAGGACTCCTGCGCGCCAAACACAATCTCCACATTTTCCGGGACGGAACCGTCCGCTTTGAACTGCTGAATGCCGTACTCACCCACTTCAAACCCGGCGAAATCAAACTCAGCGTAACCAAGGCCCGCGAACTCGGATATCACACCGACATCCACGGAAAACCCCTGAAAAACGAAAACCAAACCCTGGCCCTCTTCCCCCAGGACATCATCATCCACGAAGGCGCTGGCGAATTCTTCCTCCGCGTCAGCCGCTTCTGCGACGAACTCCTCGAAAAAGTATACGGAATTCCCCCCTGCTTCAACCAACAAACCCCCGCCGACCTCATCGGCGAACTCACCCTCTCTCTCGCCCCCCACACCTCCGCCGCCGTAGTCGGCCGCCTCATCGGATACACCAAGGGCCGCGTATGCTTCGCCCACCCCTTCTTTCATTTATGCAAACGCAGCAACTGCCTCGAAAAAAACACCCCCATCCTCATTGAACAAAACGGCCAAACCAAAATCATCCCCATCGGCGAACTGGACTCCAAAGAAAAAACCATGCAAATCCCGCTCCAGAACACATTCGCATTCAGCGCGGACCGCAACGGAAAAATCCACAAGGAAAAAATAACGGCCCTGCACAAGGAAAAAAGCCCCGCGAAACTTTTCACCCTGAAAACCGTGTTCGGAAGGGAAATCACGGCCACCAAGGACCACCAAATGCTGACATTTAATGGAAAGAAGGTAGTGGAAAAGAAAGTGGAAACTCTCCGGAAAGGGGATTCCCTCATTTCATTAAGAAAAATTTCTTTCGGAAAAAAAGAGAAGGAAAACCTCTGCTTAAAACTTTCTGCGGAATTTCCAGGGAAAAAAATCAACGCAAAGCCCGTTAAAACAAAGGAAAACCTCCTGCCGTTTTTGGGCCGGATGGTTTCATAAAAAGGAGTAATGGGCCCCGGCTCAATTAAAATCAGCCTTCCCAATGAGCGCCTGACCAATGAGCTGGTTTTGGCCTTCACCGTAGAAGGCATTTTTCCTTATTTGAAAAACACGGGCCGCCATTGGGAACTGGAAATCCCCATAGAAACAATGAAAAAAATCGGCCCGTTCCTGAGGGGAAATCAAAAAGAAAAATTCATCCGAATCCTTAAAACCCACCCGTTCCGGGAAAAAAGAATGAAAGCACTTCCGAACTTCTATGTGGACCCCGTTAAAGAAATCACGCCCGCCACTACCCCCCATCCCTTCGTGTATGACCTTATGGTGGAAGGAAACAAGACATTCATTGCCGGGCAGGGCCACCTCGGCGTATACGACTGCGACGGGGACCAGGACTCCGTCATGCTCTTAATGGATGCCCTGCTGAATTTCTCCACCCACTACCTGCCCTCCTCGCGCGGGGGAAGAATGGATGCCCCCCTCGTTTTCACCACGGTCATCAACCCCACCGAAATTGACGACGAAGCGTACGAAATCGAAACCGGCACCCATTACCCGGTTGAATTCTATGAAGCCGCCCAACAAAACGTTTCACCGGATTCCATTCCGGTCCCCAAAGTCAAAAACTTCCTTAAAACTCCCCAACAATACTCCTGCATCGCCTTCACGCATGACACGGACTGCTTTGATGAAGGACCCAAGACCACCGCGTACGTGCAATTCAAGTCCATGGACGAAAAAATGAACGCGCAGGCCAAACTCCAGGCCAAAATCCGCGCCGTCAACCAAAAAGACGCCTTAGAGCGCGTACTCAACAGCCACTTCATTCCAGACCTCATCGGCAACGCCCGCGCCTTCTCCCGTCAGTCCTTCCGATGCACCCAATGCAACCAAAAATACCGCCGGATTCCCCTGCGCGGAAAATGCAATAAATGCCAAAACGGCAACCTCATCCTCACCGTCAACCAGGGCGGCGTCCGCAAATACCTTGCCACCGCGCAGAAAATCGTGCACGAATACGAACTCTCCACCTACATGCGCCAGCGCGTGAACCTCATCGAAGCCGAAATCAACTCCGTCTTCGCGCCCGCCACCGAAGACAAAGAACAAAAAACCCTGGCCGCATTCAGCGAACCCGCACCCAACAAAAACCAGAAAGCGCTATCGGAGTTTGTCTAACGCCTGTTTCGCCAGGCGGAAACGAGTGCCCATGCTCCGCATGGCCAGTACCACACCGGTTCCGCCTGCCGCTTCCGATCGGCGTCGTTTGCGTCCGACGGTACCGCGGTTGCCTTCGGCAAGCCATCTTCTGGCAGTACCGGTGGACGGCCTTCGGCCGGCCTTACTCAGCTTATTAACCTCAAAAAGCATTATTTAGAAGGAAACCCATGACCCCCAAAAAACACTTCCGCACGCGAACGGTACGGATTCCTCCGGAAAACATTCCCCTCGAAATCCAGTCCTTTCAGCGCCTGCTTCCCTACCTGCAGAAAACCAACCCCTTCCGAAAAAAAGCCATGGCACTCCTCGAAAAAAACAACCCAGACCCCGCCACCTGGATGGAACTCATCGAAGCATTCCGCAAAAGAATGAAGTGAAAAGTTCGGTTCCCGAATAAGTATTGATGTTTTGCATTCTAAAACTTTTCTAAACATCGGTATGATATGGAGCAACTGCCAAGAGAGGAACAAGTGTTGTTAGCAATAATAACCAGAGAAAAACGAGTAAATCCGAACAATCTCCAGTCAATTGAATTGTTGAAAAAACTGAGTTCAGGGGCGCTTTTTTCAGGAAATAAACTACACGAAACAATCTCAAACCTTAGAGATTTAGGTTTAGTGGAATTCGAAGAAAAAAACGGGAAACCTGAGAACATAAAGTTGACTTTAACTGGCCGGATATGCGCAGCAAATAGGGGCAAAATGAATGCATCGCCTATTTTACAGAAACCCGAACAGAAAACAGGAGGAAATCCATTTGTCTTCCTTTGTCATCGCTTTCTGGATAAATCAATTGCTAGAGTCGTCGCAGATTATTTAGACGAGGCTGGAATAAAATATTTCCTGGACGAAAGAAACATAGAGTATGTCTGGCCCGAAGAAATAGAAAAAGCACTTTTAGATGCCACTCACATGTACGTCATCAACACAAGAAATTTTGAAGGCGGAAAAACCTGTTTACTGGAGCTTGGCTATGCGACCGCTTTACTAAAAAAAAGGGGAATTCCAAAAATTAAAACATTAAAATTTGATGAGGCTGAACCTCCAAATATACTGGGCATCAAAAGTTTGCACTACGAGAATGTTGCTGAAAGGGGCCTCCATAAAACTATGGAAAAACTGATAAAGGAATTAGGTTCAACCGGCAAATTAACTGAACGAAAAATCCCGCAAATCAAATATAATGACTCCATTTCACCCAAAAAACTGAACGAACTTATCTCCGAAGTATCCTTTCTAAATAGGCAGGCGAAAACAGTTTATAAATGCTGGGAAGAAAACGAGTTTACGATACCAATCAATGATGAGGACTTTAGAGTGGTGGTTGATGAAACTGAAACAAAAAAATGGCTGGAGTCTAATTCATTGCTCGAGGAATGCAAATTTATAAAAAAGGGAATTGTTGCGTTGAACGCAAACCTGGAGGATACAACCCATAACAGGGGAATTCTTAGCACATTAATTCAGAGAATCGGACAATTAGAAACTTCTCTAAAAACCCAACTTGAGATAGTAAGCAAAACTTAGATGCGGAAACCGGTTCTATCCCTGAGAAAACCTTATAATGCTTAATATGCTTGTTTAAGTAAGGTGGTTGCTCTGGTTAATATGACATTGGCGCTTTCCGATGAACTTCATTCAGGTATGAAGAAACATTCAGATATTAAGTGGGCAGAGGTTGCCCGGAAAGCATTTTATAAAAAACTAAGCGAACTTGAAAACGAAAAAGACGAATGGAGAAAATACGCATTAAAGCACGCATTAAAGAACTGGGATGAGGCCGATGAACTCATCCGGTATTGAGCCGGGAGAGTTGGTGGTAGCCGACATTCTGTTCGCTGAACAGGTAGGGGCCAAGAGACGGCTGGCACTGGTCATCAGCAATGCCGCTTACAATCAATCCTCTCCGGACGTTGTTGTGCTTAAAGTGACCTCCTCCGGAGGCCATACCGCTTACGATATCCCCCTAACCAATGATCACACCCGAAACAAATCCCTGAAGAAAGAAAGCACCATTATGACGGATTTTCCGGCCGTGATCGTAAAAGAAAACATTGTCGCAAGGCCGGACAGAATCATTCCGGAAAAAATGCAGGCAACCAGACAGAAACTCAGACAACTGTATGAATTGTGAACGAAATTAATCCGAAACGCATGACTCATGCGGAAACCGGCTGCCCCTAAAAACCGGTTAATGGATTGTTTCCCATGGGAAACAATTTAGGCCAAAAGTGTTTCCTTGAGGAAACACTTAAATATTGGTGTTGAACATTAATTAATGATGTACCGGGAGATTTTCAAGCGAATGGTGGTGGAGTGGCTGGAGCGTCCGCTGCCCCGGCTGATTGAGAGGGACGTTGAACTGCATGCGGATAAGGAAACCATTCATGCAATCATCGGCCCGCGGAGAGTTGGTAAAACATCGCTGATGTTTTTTAAAATAGAGCAATTGCTCAAGCAGTTCAAGAAAGAGGAGATTCTTTTCATTGATTTCGAAGACAACCGTTTGACTGGAATTGCATCCAGAGACCTCGATGAACTGCTGGTGGCCCACCGGGAAGTCACCGGCATCGAACCCCGCTACCTTTTCCTGGATGAAGTGCAGGAAGCACCCGGCTGGAGCCGGTTTGTAAGAAGGCTGCACAATAGCGGAAAATACTTCATTGTGGTAAGCGGTTCTTCCTCCAAACTGCTGGGCAGGGAAATAGCCACCGAGCTGAGGGGAAGATACCGGAGTACCCTGCTGCTTCCGTTTTCATTTCGGGAATTTCTGCGCTTTCGGGAATTCGGGTTTGAACCCCGAATGCAGTTTAGCGAAAAAAGAGGCCTCCTCCTCAGCCTTCTGGACGAGTATGCGGTTTATGGAGGATTCCCGCTGGTGGTGAAGAAACGCGAACGGACAGACCAGAAGGAACTGGTAAAGGCCTACTATGAAACCATATTCTACAAAGACATTGTTGAAAGATACAAAGTAAAAAACATTGACATTATGGAAACGCTGATGAATTATCTGATGGACAACAACTCATCCCTTTTTTCG
Source organism: Candidatus Iainarchaeum sp. (assembly GCA_016218635.1). Lineage (GTDB taxonomy): Archaea > Iainarchaeota > Iainarchaeia > Iainarchaeales > JAFGBZ01 > JACRDJ01. The sequence goes on along the minus strand of JACRDJ010000039.1, from coordinate 5,274 downwards.
GTTTCCTCTTTTGGAAAAATACTGAAAGAGAAAGGCATCCGGGCCAGCAAGAAAACAGTTTCCCTCTACCTGAAATACCTCGAGGACGCGTTTTTTGTCTTTTCTTCCCCCAAATTTGCGTATTCCGCAAAAGTCCGCTCGCTGAATCCCAAAAAAGTTTACCTGATGGATAATTCCTTCCAGGGCTTCCTTTCATCCAACTTCAGTCCGGATAAAGGAAAACGGATCGAAGCCGCAATAATGCAGGAACTCAAAAGAAGAGGCCGGGAAACCTATTATTTCAAAGAAAAACAGGAATGCGACTTGATGGTAAAAAAAGAAAGGGAACTGGAAGCCATTCAGGTCACCCATGAACTCCGTGCAACCAACCGGGAAAGAGAACTCAACGGACTCCTGGAAGCCATGAAGGCCACTAAAGCCACCCAGGGAACCATACTCACCTTTGACCAGGAAGAGGAAATAACCGCAGAAGGAAAAAAAATATCCGTGAAACCCGCATGGAAATGGCTCCTGGAAGGGAAATGAATGCCCAAACCCGTACTCAAAAATGCTACGCTGACTTTGGCGGTTCCCGTGAAACTGAAGAAAGAACTGGGTGAATTAAAGGAAATTAACTGGAGCCAGGAAACCCGGAAGTTTTTGGAGGAGCGGGTGAAACGGATTAAAAGCCTGAAAATAAAGTAAACAACCGCTTCTGCCTTTACGGTTTCTTCATTCCGCTGAATTTTCCTTCCCGTGCCAGCCATTTCTTTTCTTCTTCTAGGAATTGGTCAATGAAATGCTGCACCACACCCGGAGCACCCCTTCCTTGCGCCGGCGCAATCAGTCCCTTCAGTTGGTTTAATCCATTCCAGTGGCTTTGCAAATCATTGCGCTCAAAAAGCGGGTGAAGATTGCGGGCAAGCGGGATTCCCGCACCCCCGAACTTGATCTCCAACAAAGAAGTGATGGACTCCTTGCGGATTGCGGGGTCGGGGTCCCTTAATGCAAACTGGCATAATGCATTCACGAACTCGGGAACCGCATTGGGATGCACATTGAGTTTGGGAAGCAGGTGAATGACCGCCAGACGCTGTGCATGCTCTTCCAGCCGGGCTGCATTCCGCATGAGTCCGGTTCCGGAAAGTTTGGCCAGATCCGGTTCCGTGGCATTCAACAGCGTCTCAACGGCCCGCGCATACCGCGCATCCTGCAATGGAACCACCGCTTTTCCCTGTAGGGATTCCCATTTCCCGAAAAGCGCTTTTTCCGAAGTACTCAACCCATGCGCTTTGCGCAGGAACCGGGTTGCATTCGGATCCATTGAAACCAGTTTTCCGTGCGGATTCTCCCTGGCCAGTCCGCGTTTAATCAGATTTTTGATTGCCATTCAGTGCCCTCCGTGTTTTTTTTCCGAATGCTTTTTTTCAGGCTGCAGAAAGGAATGAATGTAGGGCCCCCATTTCAACGGGTTCAGGAAATCGTGAAGCACTTCATCAAACACTTCCTGGAAGTCTTTTTCCCGCAATGGAATTTTCTTCGCTCCGAACAGGTGTCCGTTGAATGCATTCAGGCGCAAATCAAATCCGTTCCCGGCCACTTTTACCTGCGTTTTCCAGAAGGGAACAAACACCAGCTCCATGCCGGAAACCAGCACGGTGTCCAGGGAAACCTTGAATTTGGATGCCAGGCGGGAGCGGACCAGGTTCTGGGCTTCTTCGCGGGAAACGGCCGGTTCGGAGTACGTGTCCCTGAATTCCGTAACCAGGGATTCCGTGGATTTTGTTTTGAAGGTTTCCTTCATTTCCGCAAACTGGGATGTCAGAATCATGCGCACCGCATCCAGGGCCAGAAACCCGCGCGGAATCTTTTCCTTCGGACGGTCCGGCAGGTACACATCAAAATGAAAAAAATAATAAGGCCAATGAACGAGGGAAACATTCCCCAGGGGATTCGTGTACTCCATCCGGCGCCATCCGCGGCCGCTTAAAACCGAATCGATTTTTTCGTGCGCACCGTCATTCTGAATGAGGGCCGGAAGAAAGAAACCCTTGCTCATGAAAGAGAAAGAAAAAGGAAAAGAAGAAAAGGGCTCGCTTAAGCCCTTCTCTTGACAATCTTGATTTTGGCGGGCGTGATGAGGATGCGTTCCTGGGAAACCCGGGCAATATCCCCGTCCACTTCATCCACCAGCACCTTGATCTTGCCGATCAGTTCGCGCAACTTGCTCACATTGCGTTTCGAGAGATCCACGATGTTGGCCAGAATAATGTTTCCTTTACGGATTTCTTCCGCAATAACCTTGGCATCCTCTTCTTCCATCAATGTGATGGGCTTCACCAATGCTTCCGCATCCGAATACTCGGATACATCCTCAGCATCCAGATTGTTCAAAAAGTGCTCAATGTCCACTTCTTCTCTTTGTCCCAGCAATCTTTCAACGAAAGCCATAACCGATAACACCCCTTATGAGTAAGCAAAACCTGCTCTAAAGTACACAAACCCTCCAACACTATTTTAATAATAATCCTCAATTCAGGCTACATAAGCCCAAATGGATTGGTTTTCCGAACCGGAGTAGTGGAAGTTTTTCGGTTCCACAACTCGGTTTGGTTTTATTTTGTTCGATGTTTTCTCTGAAGGGATTTTTTGAGCGATAACCTGTTTGCCCGTGAATTCTTCAAGGAAACGGTTTTCTCCGACCGCAACCTCATGACCCCCCACTATACTCCTCCGATCCTTCCATTCAGGGAGAAGGAAATAGGCCTTTTAAGCAAGAACCTCTCGTTATGCTTACGCGCCCAGAAAGCGGACAATTTCTTTTTGTACGGCAAAACCGGCACCGGGAAGACTGCCGTCACCCGCCATGTGCTGGCGCAACTGAATGCGTTTGCCACCCAAAAGGGCCTTCTGGCTGCCGGATACTACATTAACTGCCGTCAGCATAACTCCAAGTACCAGATTCTCTCCAAACTCATAAAAGAGTTCTTTCCGGCCGAAAACTTCATGGGGTACTCAGCCTCGTTTGTGTACGAAAAAGTGCTGGATTTCGCCAAAAAAGGAAACCAGAGCATCATTGTGCTCGACGAAATCGACAAAGTCAAGGATGTGGACGAACTGGTGTACGCCCTCACCCGGGGCAATGACGAACTCGTGAACGGCGGCCTCACCCTCATTGGAATCTCCAACAACCTCACCTTCAAGGACCGCCTCGACCCCCGCACCAAGAGTTCTTTATGCGAGCAGGAAGTGGTGTTTCCTCCCTATAATGCGGCCGAACTCAAAAAAATCCTTCAGGAACGAACCCTGGTGGCATTCAAGCCCCTGGTGGTGGAAGAAAGCGCCATCAACCTGGCTTCCGCACTGGCCGCCCAGGAATCCGGAGACGCCCGCACCGCCATCCTATTACTATTGCGCGCCGGAGACCTGGCGGAAAAAAACAATTCATTCAAAGTAACCGACCAGGAAGTCCTGGCCGCCAAAGTGCGCGTGGAAGAAGAAATCATCCTCGACATGATTTCAAGCCTGCCCCGCCAGCAGCAACTGGTACTGCTGGCCATTGCGGAATTATCGCTTCAATCCAAGGGAGTCCGGCGGTTGGGGCTTGAAGAGGAAACCAAAGTGCTCTTCTCCGGAGAAGTATACGAACACTACTGCTGGAAAGCCAAAGAACTCAAAGAAACCCTTATTTCCTCCCGCTGGTTCCGTCAATACATTTCCGAACTCGAAATGTTCGGCCTCATTCACACCACGCTTTCCGGAAAAGGAATCAGGGGCCAAACCCGCCTCATCAAACTCGGATTCGATGCCAGCAAAATACGCAACCAAATCGAAAAACAACTGCAGGCGGCGTGAAGCCGAATCCGTCTGCCCGGCCGGTTTAAGCAAAGTCCACGATCAGTCTCTTGGGGCTCTGCACTTTGACCCGGATTTCCCCGCCTTTTTTGACTTGCATGTATTCCGCAATTTCCTTGGAGACCGGGATGGCATAGCTGTTGCCGACTTTGGCGATTTTTTTGCGGGACTCAAACGGCCGGACAAAGTCAAGTTTTGAAACCTGTTCCGTCAGCCGGTCGCCTTCCTTGGAGTCAAAGAGCTCTTCTTTGCATTCCGGGCAATAGAATGCCTTGACATTGCGTACCACCACGGACCCGTCAAAGAAATCCAGGTCCGTTCTGATTTCCTTCAGGCCAGAACCGCACACACACTTCATTTTTTCACCTCTTCATCAAATACATTCATTTCCCACGAACTGCTTTTCCAGCAGGTGATTATCTTGATTCCGAATTTCATTCGGACCAATATGACCGTGCAATAACGGCCTGCAACCCTGCAGACTGCTTTTTCTTTCCCCAAACCGCTTTCCATCATAAAACACACGGAAAGTGCCTGTTCCACTTCGCTCAGTTTAAAGGAATCCTCAACCGCCTCCCGCAATGCATGCCGGGTCCACAAAAAACGCCCCTTTAAGGAATCCAGAAAAACACCCTACAAATGTATATACATTGTAATATTTAAGTATAATGTTTTGGTGGTCACCTCCGTTAACTAAAAGAGAGGACTTTGATTATCCCCTACTTTGCAGAATTGAATAGTTCAATCTGGCGATTTGAGCCGGTTTATTCCCGGGCAATTGCCAGTAAGGGGGGTTAATCAAACCACTCAATATATGAAAAATACTTTGCAATAAGAAACAAAAATTTCGCACAGACCATCCCAAAAGACATTCAGGAGTTAAGAGAAGACTACCCTGAACTGAAGAACGGATATTTGAGGGGAATCGTGATTGCCGGAAGCGGACACGCACTGCTGGACGAAGAATTGACTGCCCAAACCAAGGGCATTAAAACGACCCAAAAACTGAATGAAGAAACAGGCTTGGAAATACCTGCATTGAATGTACTTATAGGCATGAGTGGAAGAGGAATACGCCAAGATTCCCTTCAAAGTGTTCAAAAACTCACCATCGCAGCCTGCCTTACCAACAATGAACCGGCCCTGCGTACACCCCACCTTGCTCAAAAGATTCTTTCATTAACCCCCCAACAAACCCAACAACTCTATCGCGCCATAGAGCGCCTTACCTTTACTGATCGGGCGCACACAATCATGGATTTCCTGAACGGAAAAAAAACACCAGTCACCAGAACCCCTTCTCCGCTACCCAAGACTCAATCATCCAAACAACCCGTCAGCCCGCTTCCAGTATCCAGACCGTTCCATCAGCAATTCCCCTCGCACCGTAAAGCATCCGGCCGCTAAATAGAAAAACAACCTCCGTCCATATACGCTCAT
>JACRDJ010000038.1 GCA_016218635.1 Candidatus Iainarchaeum sp. | reverse complement strand
CGGGGTTATGCTTTTTCCAGCTTTTCCTTAATGCTTTTCAGCGAAACGAATTGTTCGCGTTCCATTTCTTCGAGGCGCATGGAGATGTATTTGGATTTGTCTTTGAGGGTGGGAACGACCACGTAGTCGAGGGCGTTCACGCGGCGCTTGGTTTTTTCGATTTCCTTAATGAGGCGTTTGAGGGCATTCTCGGTTTCGGCGAGTTTGATGATCTGGTCCAGGGATTTCTGGAAGTGTTCCACGGTTTCATCGAGTTTCGCGGAAGAGGACTCCAGGGGATACCCGCGTTCGCCTAAGGGCTTGAAGACGTCGGTTCCCTTGATGGCGGGAATGCGGACGCCCATAATATTTTTGGAGGAGACTTCCACGCCGGCCAGGGGCGCCACGGCCAGGGAAAGGGTTTGGACTTCCAGGCTGCCATGAAAGCTTTCCGCCAATCCAAGCGAGGAATAGGCATACGCCATGTTCTCATTGAGGTCCTTGCGGAGGTCCTTGGCGTCTTTAAGGATTTTAAAGAATTCCAGCACCAGAATGTCTTTTTTTTGCTTGAGGAGCTGGTTTCCTTTCTCCGCCAGACGGATCATGTTGCGGGTTTCGATGAGTTCGAGGCGCGTGGTCTTGATTTCGGCTGCCATCAGGGTTTCCCTTCACGGAATTTTTTTCCGTATTTCTCAATGAATTCGAGTTTGAGGCGCTTGAGTTCCCTTTCCGGGAAGACGGACAGCAGTTTCCATCCGAGGTCGAGTGATCCTTCAATGGAGCGGTCCTCGGTTCTGGCCTGCTGAATGAACTGCGATTCGAAGGCATCCGCGAATTTGAGGTAGAACCGGTCGCCTTCGGTGAGGGCTTCTTCTCCGACAATGGCGCTCAGCGAACGAAGGTCACGGCCCTGAGAGTAGGCCGCATAAAGCTGGTCCGCCATTCCGCGGTGGTCTTCGCGGGTTTTTCCTTTGCCAATTCCCAGATTCATGAGCCGGGAAAGGCAGGGCAGTACGTCAATGGGGGGATAGAGTCCCTTGCGGTGAAGGTCGCGTCCGACCACAATCTGGCCTTCAGTGATGTATCCGGTGAGATCCGGAATGGGGTGCGTGATGTCATCAGAGGGCATGGAGAGGATCGGGATCTGGGTGATGGATCCTTTTTTGCCTTCAATGACCCCGGCCCGCTCGTAAATCATGGAGAGGTCGGTGTACATGTATCCAGGGTAACCGCGTCGGCCGGGCACTTCTTTTCGGGCTCCGGCGATTTCACGCAGGGCCTCACAGTAGTTGGTCATGTCCGTGAGAATCACGAGCACGTGCATGTCTTTTTCGTACGCAAGGTATTCCGCAGTGGTGAGGGCGAGGCGGGGCGTGATGAGGCGTTCCACGGACGGGTCGTCGGCAAGGTTAAGGAATAATACGGCGCGCGAAAGGGCTCCGGTGCGCTCAAATTCCTTGATGAAGAAGGAGGATTCCTCGTGTGTGATTCCGATGGCGGCAAATACGACCGCGAATCCTTCGGATTTTCCCAATACCTTGGCCTGGCGGGCAATCTGTACGGCCAGCTGGTTGTGGGGGAGTCCGGAGGACGAGAATAGGGGGAGTTTTTGTCCGCGCACCAGGGTATTGAGCACGTCAAGGGAGCTGACTCCGGTCTGAATGAAGTCCTCGGGACGGGAGCGGGCCTGCGGGTTGATGGCGGCACCAATAATATCGAGGCGTTTTTCGGCCACGATGGGGGCGCCGTTGTCGCGGGGTTCTCCGAGTCCGTTGAAGACACGGCCCAGCATGCTCTTGGAGACGGAGAGTTTCATGGTGTCTCCCAAAAAACGCACGCTGGTTTTTTCAACATCCAGTCCGGTGGTGGACCCGAATACCTGGACGACGGCCACTCCACGGGAGGTGTCGAGCACCTGGCCTTTGCGGAGTTCGCCATTCGGCAGGCGGAGTTCAACGAGTTCATTGTAGGCCGCGTTTTCCACGCGGTCCACAAACACCAGCGGTCCTTCAACGGCAGTAACAGTCTGATATTCTTTCAACATTTTTTCACCTCTGCACCGATGCCAGCGAATCGAAGGCTAAATCCAGTTCCGAGAGGATTTCCTGGAATTTTCCTTCAAACTGGTCTTCGGGAATTTCTTTCATGCGGGCAATGCGTTCGCGTACTTTCATGTTCGTGATGGATTTAAGCTGGGTGCCCAGGTCCACGGCCTGCGTGGCGCGCGCGTAGTAGTGCAGGATGGTTTTAAGCATCCCGTACTGTTTTTTGAGCGAACTTTTCGCGTCCACGTCGTTGAAGGCGGACTGCTGGAGGAAGTCTTCGCGGAGCATGCGGGCCACGTCGAGCACGGCCTGTTCTTTTTCAGGCAGGGCATCGGGTCCCACCAGCTGCACGATTTCCTGCAGTTCGGATTCTTTCTGGAGCAAGGCCATTCCTTCCGCGCGCATGGAAATCCAGTCGGCGGAAAGCGCGTTCACGAAACTGGACTCCAGGGAGTCCCCGTACAACGAGTAGCTTTTGAGCCAGTTGATGGCCGGAAAGTGACGGCGTTGGGCGAGTTTGGCGTCCAGCGCCCAGAAAACCTTGGTGACGCGGAGCGTGTTCTGGGAAACGGGTTCGGAAATGTCTCCGCCGGGCGGGCTTACGGCCCCGATGATGGAAACAGATCCGTTGCGCTGGGGTGAACCCAGGCACTGCACGCGTCCGGCGCGTTCATAGAATTCGGCCAGACGGCGGGCCAGGTACGGCGGGTACCCTTCTTCGCCGGGCATTTCTTCAATGCGTCCGGAAATTTCGCGCATGGCTTCCGCCCACCGGGAAGTGGAGTCGGCCATTAAGGCCACGTCATATCCCATGTCCCGGTAGTATTCGGCCATCGTGATTCCGGTATAAACGGAGGCTTCCCGGGCGGCCACCGGCATGTTCGAAGTGTTCGCAACGAGCACGGTGCGCTGCATGATGGGTTTTCCGCTCTTGGGATCCAGGAGTTCAGGGAATTCGGTGAGGACTTCGGTCATTTCGTTTCCGCGTTCTCCGCATCCCACATAAATGATCACCTGGGCATCGCAGTATTTGGCCAGCGACTGCTGGGTCACGGTTTTTCCGGAACCAAACGGACCCGGAATCGCGGCGCTTCCGCCTTTCGCAATCGGAAAAAAAGTGTCCAGAATGCGTTGGCCGGTGAGCAGCGGCGTGTTGGGCGGGAATTTTTCGTAATTGGGACGGGGCTTTCGCACTTCCCATTTCTGCATGAGGCGGAGTTCGGTTACGTTTTTTCCGTCTTTTACGCGGCCGATGACGTCTTCCACGGTGAAGCTGCCGGCGGAAATTTCTTCAAGGATTCCCGAAATGCCGGGGGGAACCATGATGCGGTGAAGGATGAGTTCGGTTTCCTGGACTTCTCCCACAATGTCTCCGCCTTTAACGGCGGTTCCTTTTTTGAGGGTGGGCATGAATTTCCATTTCTTTTTGCGGTCCAATGCGTGGGCGGTGACTCCGCGTTTAATGAAGTCTCCGGCCTGGGCCCGGATGGATTTCAGGGGACGCTGGATTCCGTCATAAATGGATTCCAGGAGTCCGGGTCCGAGTTCGAGGCTTAAGGGCTGACCCGTGTTTTCCACGGGTTCGCCGGGGCGGATGCCGGAAGTGTCCTCGTATACCTGGATGGTGGCATTATCGCCTTTAAGCTTGATGATTTCTCCCATGAGCCCTTCTTTTCCCACGCGTACCACATCATACATTTTGGCTCCGCGCATTTTTCCGGCCACAACCACCGGGCCTACAATTTTGACCAATTCACCCATTCTTTTTCACCTCATCTCGTCCTTAATGATTATTTAATCAGTTCAAATCCAAGCGCTTTGCGCACGAGTTCCTTTAATGATTCCACGTCCGCAGCCGGACCCGATTTGTCGGGCACCGCAATGACGACGGGCTTGGCGGTCCGCCAGATTGTTTTGCGCACGCGCCAGTCCATTTCGGAAAATATTTTCTCGCTGACCACAATGATTCCCAATGAATCCATTTTAAGGAGTTCTTCAAGTTTCTGCGAAGGGTTCACTTCCTGGTCCGAGAATGCCTGCCGGACTCCGGCCAGACGGAAACCCGTGCAGAGCGCATCGTCTCCGATGACGGCCAACTCATGCGGAAAGCGCACCAATTCACTCATGCAATCACCAAGGATTCCCGGACTTCAGCCAAGGGAATGGAGAATTCTTTTCCCCGCAGAATTTTGCGGATATTTTGGGCTTCCTGTTCCTTTAACTGCATGAATCCCACCATGACTCCCAGCGACATCTGGCTTTCCCGGACCAATGAAAGGTTTTTTTGGGCCAGCCAGCGTTCCAGCATAGATTCCACAAGGGAAAGCCGGCCGGATGCGCCAAAGCGCTCCCGCAGGCCCTTAATGCCCAGACGGTTTTCCGCCCATGCGAGGGCGTCTTCCATTGAACCGGAGTTCAGCCAGGACTGCAGTTCCTTGCGTTTAATGCGTCCACCGGAAAAAAAAGACCCGAATGCATTCATGCCGGCCATTTTGGCCCGCAAAAGAATCATCACGTTGCGGGCGTCCACTTCGCGTTCGGCGAGCTTGCGGATGGATTCTCCACCGGATTTCAGGAAATTCGGCTGCGAAAGCTTTCCGTAATAATAATGGTCCAGTGCGGAGAGAAGAACCGAAATGTCGTGAGAGCGCTCGTATTCCGGCATGCGTTCAAGCAACGGAACCTTGTAGGCAGTTCCGGAAAGTTCGGAAAGCAGTTTATCTACTGAATCCGCAGACAGCAAACGTCTGAGAATTTCACCGAAAAAAGAAGGAGACCCCGCATGCCCTAAAGCCATTGAAGCCTGAAGCTGCAATAAAGGCTCCCGATAATGCTTCGACAAAAGGATCTTTTTCAGCAGCCATAGATCATAACGCCTGAATAAATCATGTAAAT
>JACRDJ010000037.1 GCA_016218635.1 Candidatus Iainarchaeum sp. | reverse complement strand
GTGCGCATGTGGGACAAAAACCAGCTGATTGTGGACGTGGATCCCTTGCTGGCATCCAGAGTAAAAAAGAACGATGTGGTGCTGGTGGATTATTCGCCCATGCAGGTGGGCGGTCAGGCGGTTCCCAAGCAGAATATCTGCAAAATTCTTTCCAGGAAGCTGGGGGAAAAGCTCTGGAAGGATTTTTTGGACTGCTATGAGGAACGCAACAAGAAACCGGTTCAGCCCATTGTGAGCCTGCCGGAACTCAATCATGCCATGGTCCGCTGAACGGCGGATTATGGTTTTTGAGTGAATCTTATTTTCAGGTGCAGTTGGAAGAGTACTACGGTGGCGAAGATTCCGTTCATGATAATGATGGGCGCGGATGCAATGAGGAATCCGTACGCAATCCAGAATGCGGTTCCGATCAGGGTGGCCAGAATCATTCCGGTGGAGAGATCATTGACGCTTTGGGTCTGATAAGAGCGAATCACCTGGGGGACAAAGCTGACCATGATGAAGAATCCGCCCGCAAATCCGATGAGGTCAGCCAGCATGGTTTTCCCATTATAGTTTTTTGAGTGATTTAAGTGCCAATCCCGGGTTTGCGGCCCCGGTAATGCTTTGGCCGGCAATGAGGAGTTGAACGCCGACCGCAAGAGCTTGCGCTCCGTTTTGGGGGTTGATTCCCCCGTCCATGGCAATTAAGGGGGACGCTTGCTGTTTAATGCACTCTTTTACCAGTTCGCGGGTTTTTTGGAGTGCCTGGGGGTTGAATTTTTGTCCGCCGAAGCCGGCTTCCACGCTCATCACCAGCACCATTTCTACATGATTTAGGTGAGGGTAGGCGAAGCGGATGGGTGTTCGGTTGTTGATGCATATTCCGGCCTGGGCTCCCAGGGAATGAATTTTCTGGATAAGCTGATGAGGGCTCTTGGTGGTTTCGGGGTGGAAGATGATGCGCTGGCATCCGGCGTTCACGTATTCGGTTAGGAGTTTTTCGGGGTTGGATACCATTAAGTGGGCTTCAAAAGGGGTTTGGGTGAGCGGGCGGAGGGTCTTGATGATGGGGGGTCCGAATGAGAGGTTGGGAACATAGTGGCCGTCCATGACATCCATGTGCCACCAGTCGGGTTTCGCGCGGTCAATGGCCCGCATTTTTTTTCCAAGCTGCGTGAAGTCCACGGAAAGAATGGAAACGGAAACGAGTGCCATGGCATTCATTATTGTTTTCCAAAACGAATATTAATCTGTTCCGGCCTACTCTGAAGTGATGGATCGCTGGATTCTGGGTTTGGCATTGCTGTTGGCCGTGGCCGGATGCGTTCAGGCGCCCGTGTGCGGGGACCGCGTGTGTGCTTCTGCCGAGAAGGGAACCTGTCCTGCGGATTGTGACCCGAATCCCTTAATTCAGACCCTGGAAGAAGGAGACTCCCTGTATGTGACGGGGGCCGCACCCTATGCGGATCAGGCACTTGAACTGCACGTGGACCGCATCATTGATTCCTATGAGAAACGGGGCGTGAACTCCGTTCAGTTGTCTTTGCGGGAGGGTTCGCGGGTGCTGCAGACGAAGACCGTGAATGTGCAGCAGCGCGTGCATGAACTGTTTCCCATTAAGGACTTATTGTACGTGAACTGGGTTACCATTAACCCGGACGGAATCAATAACGTTAAATTCGAATTCCAGAAATACTATCCGTCTGGTTAGGGTTCGGTTATTTTTTCGTACAAGGCTTCAAATGAAGTGTAGCTGGCCTTGGCATTGAAGTGTCCGGCGTTCGGAATGAAGGTGAGTTTTACCCCCAGTTGTTTGGCGAGTTCTTTTCCGTTTTCGAGGCCGACGTAGGGGTCGTTGTCGGAGTGGAATACGGTGAATTTTTCTGCACGCGAGCGGATGGTTTTCCATTCAAAAGGGTGACCATTGAAGGGCAGATCGCTTAACCAGTTCTTGATTGGAGGAATTCCGATGGGGGTGGCCACCAGATAAGCGGCCTTGATTTGGATGGGTATTTTTTCGAGCACGCGGAGGAGGAATGATCCGCCGAGGCTGTGACCGATGAGAATGGTGTCGGGGGAATAGATTTTTTCGTATTGCTTAAACACGTGAAACCAGGTCTCCGGCGTCTGGTTTTCGGGGGTGGGAAACCGGGGGATGATTACGTTGAATCCGTTCGTTTCCAGTTTTTGTTTGAGCCAGGGAAACCAGTTTTCTTCCGGGAACCCGCCGGTTCCATGGAAAATGAATGCGTTGCGCATGATTTTATTTCCGCTTAAATGGTTTTATAGGGAACCGGTTTTCCGGTGTCCGTGAATGCTTTCAGGTTTTCTTCCGTGAACGGGTAGCCGGCAATGAAGTGCACGGATCCTTTTTTGGAGAATGCGCGGAGATCGGCGCGGGAGGGGATGCCGGGCGCGTTGGGGTGCGAGTGAACGGAGCCCAGGATGGGGAGTCCCAGCGGGAGCAGGTCGTCGCGGAAGGTGACGGAGGCATGGTTTTGTTCCTGGCGAACGAAGATGAGTTCCTCAATGGTGCCGGTTTTAAGGTTTCCGCCGAGGTAGGCGAAGAATTCGTAGGGGTAGGCGGCTTCCGCGCTGGCGAGAATGGATTCCAGCGCGGGGCGGGTGATGGAGACGGGGGTCATAATTTTCGGCTCTGTTTTTGATTGCGTCTGCGGGCGTTCTGCATGCGTTTTTGAAGGCGGATGGGTTCGGCGGTCACTCTTCGGTTAATGGATCGAGTGAGGTTTTTGATTTTTTCAGATAGTTCTTTTGTTTTGATGGTCTTGAATGTTTGTAGGATTCTGGCCAGAGTATCCTCCTGAAAGCGGTACTCGTTTTCGTTGGATTCTTGGAGTGCCTGATTCATGCGTTTCCCGGTTTGGATGACTTCTTGGATGGTTTTTCTTTCCTGGAATGCCTGAAGTGGAATC
>JACRDJ010000036.1 GCA_016218635.1 Candidatus Iainarchaeum sp. | reverse complement strand
CTTGGTTTTGGTACTCCGATAGGGGGCCGGAGCGGGCCTTGGGTGATGGTCCAGCAGTATTTTAGTGTAGGGCAAAAGAAAGGCCCTGACGGTGCGGTCTGGCACTCTGGACTAAAAGATGGTGCACTGATTCAAAGGGAACAAATGCGTGCGCGGGGGTCTTCTTTTGGTCTTGCCAATAATTATCATCTTTTTCAGGGAGACCTGAAGGCGCGCACGGACGCAGTCCGTATTCTTACGGGCCTGGCCAATAAAGGATTCCTGCCGTATTGGGACATCGTTGCCCCGCTGTCAAAAAAAGGAAAGGGTTCCGTTCCATTTGATTTGGGGGCAATATTTTCGGCATCCCGTGAAGAATTAATTGAAGGGGCTACGCCAACGGATAGGGAAAATGCAGGTTACCTGTTGAATTTTATTCTTTCTTGCACGCCCTTGCCCAAAGAGCGGGAACGGCTCGTGAAGCTTGCCCTTAAAACAGCTAATCCTTCCCTTAGAGCGGAAATTCAAAGATTTCCTCCCATTTCACGCCATGCGGATCCGGTTGAGGTTGAGATGTATTGGCGGTTTTTCCGGGCCAAAAAGAAATGAAAATGAATCTCAGAGGAAGTTGTTCCAGTAGTTTTCGTTCATTTCCTGGGCGTTGAATCCTTGGGTTTTGCAGGCTTGCCCTTTATTTTTTTGTTTCACTTTGTAAAGGGTAATTTCGGGAATTGGCTTTTTGTTCGCTTTAAATGATTTTTGGGTTTTGCTGTTGGTTATGCAGGTTTTTTCGCGGAAAGGGGTGGAGGTGCGTGCGGGGCATGGCCCGCTGGAAGCGGTTCTTCGTTCCCGCCTGGCGAAACAGGCGCCGGGCGTGTCGGCGCGGGCGAAGCATGGCCCGCTGGAAGCGGTTCTTCGTTCCCGCCTGGCGAAACAGGCGGTGTGGGTGGATGCGTTGAGCGGCCGGGACAAGGATGTCTTGGTGACGCATGCGCATTCGGATCACGCGCAGCCGCGTAAAGCCAACCGTTATTTTATGACGCCGGCCACGGCGGCCCTGCTGGGAAAGCGTCTGGATGGCATGAGCGTGGAAGTGAAGGGGTTTGGGGAGTCTTTTTCGGTGAATGGATTGAAGGCGCGGTTTCTGCATTCCGGTCACATTCTGGGTTCCGCGCAGGTGGAGTTGGTGGGGGATGCGCGGGTGGTGGTTTCCTCGGATGTGCTGGGGGGTTCGCCGTTGCTGGTGCCTCCGTTGGAGGTGCCGGAGTGCGATGTGCTGGTGGTGGAGTCCACGTTCGGAAAACCGGAGTATGTGTTTCCGTCCCGTTCGCAGGTGTATGAGGATTTGATCCGGTGGGTGCATGAAGTGAATGCGGCCGGGAAAGTGGCGGTGCTGGCGGGGCATGCGCTGGGGAAGGCGCAGGAGCTGACTTTTCTGGTTTCAAATCTCTGCGGGGAGGTTCCGTTTGTTTCCAGGGAAATTTTTCATTTTAATTCCGTGTATGAATCGCAGGGCGTTCGTTTGGGCGAGTATGTGTTGCTGGATGCGGATTGTGCGCATGCACGGGTGATTATTGTTCAGCTGCCCTTGCTGAATGAGTCTTTATTGGATTTGGTGCGGGAGCGGACGGGTAGGCCGGCGGTGGCTGCGGTGGCGAGCGGGTGGCGGAATCCGCGGTATCGCCATTTTGTGCTTTCCGATCATGCGGATTTCAATGGATTAATGGAGTTGGTGCGCGCGAGCGGGGCACAAAAAGTTTTCACCTATCACGGGTTTGATGCGGAGCTGGCGTTTCATCTCCGGCAGCGTTTGGGTATTTTGGCCCGGCCGCTGGCGGAAGCCGAGCAGACGGATTTGGGGGCTTTTAGGTAGAAATTCTTGCGTTTTAAGTATACATTTAAATAGTAACTTTCACTTCTTATAATTAGCCAATTATTGCAGGCGGTTTTGTGGGATTTTTGGATAAACTCGAAGACCAATGGTATGCTTTCCTGGATGGACTGGATGCCAAGGGAATTCCGGTCTATAAATTGATTGATCCCATTGACCGCATTGTTCCCAGTTTTTATCTTTTTGGCGGACTGGCGGTCCTGCTGATGGTGGGTTTGCTGGCCGGCGTTTATTTTTTGTTTTTGGCTTCCCCGAAAGCGGATTTTTCCGTGATGGTGGTGGATGCGAAGTCCGGGGACCCGTTGCCGGGCATTGAATTGTCTTTTTTTCAGCCCGCGGATGAAGCCAAGGGCTGGAGTGAACTGACGGAGTCCTATACTTCAGGGACTGATGGCCGGCTGAATGTGAAATTGTTTCCTTCCGTGGTTGAAGTGGCGTTTGCCGGAAATTCCGGTTATTCTTCTTATTCCAAATCGGTTTCTTTGCTGAATGAAGACGGTTCCCTGGTGAAGGATTTCTCGGTGGAGCTTTCGCCCAAGGGTTCCGGCGGACTGGAGTCGGAAGAGAAAACCATTACGTTAAAGGATGCGCGGAGCGGCAGCGTGATTGGGGGCAAGCGGGCCACGTTTTCGTTTTCGTGCAGTTTGGGGGTTTCTCCTCCGCCCACGCTGACTTCTTCTTCGGGGTCCGTGACGGTCGTGGTTCCGGCGGGCTGCGGAACGCTGAGTGTTTCGGTTTCCGTGGATGGGTATGCTTCGAAGAACAATTATGGATTGGACGCGGGCAGTTCGGTGTCCGTTTTCCTGGAGCCTTCCGGTGAATCCTCCGGCCGGGCCACCTTGCTGGTGCGGGTGGTGGATTCCGCGAATGCGGCGCTTTCAGGGATTTCGGTGAGCGTGCGGTCACAGGTTTCGAATTCCGTTAAGGGCACGGATCGCACGGATCTTTCGGGGACGGTTTCGTTTGAGTTGGATGCGGGCGCGTACACGGTGAGTGCCGTAAGTGACCGGGGGGCCAGTAATGACCTTTCCGTGACCCTCTTGGCGGACCAGCGGGTTGAGCGCACCATTTCGTTGGACATTCCGGGCCGGCCGGGTTCTTCGGATAAGAAAGTGTTCATGGTGTTCAAGGACGCGGATACGGGCGAAAAAATGGTGGTAGTGCGTTCGCGGTTCTTTTCCGGAGGAGCCCTGCGCCGTTCATTTAATACGGCCCAGAATGGTGAACTGGAGTTTGACTGGCTGGCGCCGGACCTGAATGCCTTTGTGCAGGCGGATGCACCGGGTTATTTCCTGAAAGCCGCTGAACTGGACATTAAGGCTTCCTCGGATAATTCGCCGCAGGTGATTGAGCTCAAGAAAATCGCGGAGGACGCGGATACCTCGGTTAGGGTTTCGGTTAAGTATGGGGCGGAGCTGGGCAGCGGATCGGTGGAGGATGCGCGGGTGGAACTGCATTCGGACGGGGCAGAGTCCTACATTTACGTGAATGAGTTGCTCACGGGGTCGGACGGTAAGGGTTCCTTTGACCGTGTGGAGCCCGGCACGTATTATGTGAAGGCATTCAAGGAACGGGACGGGACGGTGTTGTCCGGAAAATCGGGAAGCGACGAGCTTTCAGAAGGGGACTCGGTTTCTTTTTCAGTGGTGCTTTCGCAGTCCGGGAAGACCACCATTCGCGTGAGTGCGGCGGACGGACAGAGCGGTTCCGCTGTTGAGGATTTCACGGTTCGCGTTAAGAAATCCGGTTCTTCGTCCGTGTTGGCGGAAAAGGATTCGAATAATGATGGTTTCGTTGAACTCGAAGTGGATGCCGGGAAGGCATACGAGGTGGAAGTGATTTCGGATGGGTATATTCCGTTTACTACTTCGACTCCTGTGCTGGTGATGGGTTCTGAGCATGCCGTGCGGGCCCTGTTATATGATGAGGGCTTGGATGAGCCCCGCTTGGACTGGAAGGGTTTCTTTGCTTTGAATGGGGTGGATGAGGTTACTTCGTTTGAGCGGAACAAGTCTTATGTGGCCCGCATGGTGTGGGTTATGCCCGACCGTCTCTCTTCGCGCCTGTATCTGGCTGCGGATTCGAATGTGCTTTCCGCGGCCGGTGATTTGAATGTGGTCATTAAGGACGTGAATGCGCCGGGTTCTTCGTCCCGGTATTGTTCGCAGAGTTACCTGCCTGCGGATTCATCCAAGTTCTCGCTTTCAGGCTCGTGTTCGTCCGGCAATTACAAGGCCGCCAATGTGGTCTTCCCTTCCTCCGCGCACACGTATGTGGTGGATGTCTTGGTGTACGTTAAGCCTTCCGCGCGGTGGAATGTGCCTCTCGAATTCCATTATGATGCGCAGGCCGGAACGGGTTCGTCCAAATGGGATTTCATGGGTTTAGGGGAGGGTTTGGCCCTGCTTTCAATCGGCGCCTGTCCCTCGTGCCGGTTTGATTTCTCCTTTAAGGTGAACGGGCAGGATGTGTCGGTCCAGCCTTATCCGCTGGCCCTGAATTCGGATAATGACCTGAATGTGCGGGTCATTAACCAGATGGATGAGAATTTCTCGAACCTGATTCTTTCGTTTGCGAATCCGGGAAACCAGTTTTTTTCGGGCACGGTTGAATTGAATGTTCCGAGCCTGAAAGTGAACGAATCCTTTTCCGCCGTTATTCCGGTTCATGCACCCAATTATACGCTGAACTCTGCGGACGTGAACGTTTCCCTCCTCAACGGAGGTGTCCCGCTGGATTCCCGGAAGGTTTCGTTCCGGGTGACGGCTCTTTTGGATGATTTGAACCTGGTTTCGGATGTCAATGCGGTGTTTGAAAAGCAGCTGGAGTATGCGTTTTCCGGGAAAGTCTACCTGCGGGGAACCACCACGCCGTTGAGTGGTGTTTCGGTGCTGCCTTACTATCATAATCTGCCGTTTTCCCTGGTGAGTGGTCAGAATAATACCACGAATACTTCCGGAGTGTTCTCTTTCCGGGCCAATCCGCCGGTTGACGGAATCCGTTCATCCGACCGTTTGCCGGTTGTTTTGTCCGCCGGCCGGCCGGGGTCTAGGGATAACAATGTGCTGATTGCCGTCAAGACCATTCCGGGTTATTTCCAGCCGGAGTTCCCGCAGGACTGCTTTGCGTTCGGGGACACGAACGGGTATTTCCTGATTGCGCAGGAGGATCATCCTTACAAGCAGGTCTCCATTGCCAATAACTGCGAGAACTCGTATTCCGTTAAATTCACGAATTTGCTCAATACTGATTTAGGAATTCAACTGGCTCCCGTCAACCGCAATCCGTTCGTTTCCGGTCCGGGGGACGTCAATTTCCTGCTGGCTTATCCGAACCTCGTGGCCGGGCTTAACCCGTTAAGCGTTACGTTTTCGGATCCGTCCTCGCAGGCGGTGCTGGGTTCGCGGGAACTGACTTTTGTGGTGTGCCCGCGCGTGGACAAACGGTACAAGCTCCAGAGGGAAGACGCTTTCTCGGACAGTTGTACCCTGGAAGGCGAACTGAAGAAGTACCGTTATTCCCTGTTTTTCTCTTCCGCGGACGGGAACGTGAATTATAACATTGCGCAGGCGGAAGGATTCCCGAGCCGGGTTGATTCTTCGTGTTATTATGGAACCGAGCCGGGCTGCCAGCCGCAGATCGGGCTCTTCACCCGCTATGATGGCATCAACACTGAGCGCTATCCGTTTTCCGGCGTGGATGTTTCCCAAAAATCTATCGGCCGCCGTCCCACGGGCTCCGGATTTGAATCGTTTGAATTCACTCCCTCGCATTCCCCGCGCTTTGGGCCCGGGTTCCCGGCGGGGCCGTTCCCGAAATGGAACGCTTCCTCTTCCCAAGACATCAGTGACTGGATATGGATTACGGATGACGCAGTGGTTTCAACGGATCCCGCGGTGGAAGACGGTTCACGGAATGCCGGTTTCCTGGGTACCGCCAACGTTCCGCAGGGAACTGTAACTTTCGCGGCCTCGCTGGTGAAAATGGCCATTTACCGGCCGGACCTGGCTCAGCCGGTTGATTTGTCCGCCTCAAACGTTCCGTTGTATTTGGTTTTTGGAGTCACTGCACGCGGGGACCAGAACGTTTCACTGGGCCTGCTGAACTGGAATGACTGGACTGAAAACACCGTGCGCTGGACGGATCTGAAACTGGACGGGCTAAGCCTCGATCCCGCTGACCTCTCGCAGGGAATTTCTTTCCGGGATGCCTACATTGCGGCTGGATATGCTCCTGCCGATGTGGATGCATGGATTGGGGCGAACATGCCTGCGGGCATTACGGATATGCTCTTCTTTGATGTGAAACCGTTTGTGGTTTCGGACGGAGTTTATTCCTTTGCCCTCTTTTCTTCGGGTGCGGGTTCATCCCCGACCATATTGAGTTCCCGGGAGGGTTCTTTCCCGCCCATGCTGGTGGCTTTGAATCTGGATGCACCCGATCAATATCCCTTAAACCTCCTGGTTCCCCTGGCTTCCGGGGGCCAGCGCCTGCAGGGGGACATGAATTCCTTTGAGCGCGTGGGCATTCATTATTCCTTTTCGGCCAATGAGCAATTCAGTGGCGGTTATGCGGTCATGCGGGTTTTTGAGTCCGTCAATTCGGGCGGAGGCAATTATGAGTATTTCGGGGTTAAGTTGGATGGAACCACGAACCTCTGCCTTAAGCCGACGGATTCCCTGCAACCCGGTCAGACGGGTTCGGCGGCGCTGGCGGATGCATTCAGTCAGAGTTCGGATTATTCCTGGACTTCTCCGATTGAACGCTGTGACCCGCGGACGGGGGCCTATTGTGACGGGGTGCAGTTCCTGCAGGCGCTTTCCAGCCGGCTGGATATGGTTAATCAGACCATCCAGTTGGCCTATTTGTTTGGTCAGTCGGATATGACTTCCCTGCTGAATAACCAGTTCTTCCTCTCGGAACTCTATTTCCGAAGCAATCTCAAGAAAGAAGGATTTTCACAGGACCTGCTCGCAGACTTTAATTACTGGGCGGCGAATGAATCCCCTACTTCCCCTTCCTTCATGTCGGACTCTTTCATTTACTCGTTCCTGACACAGCCCGGCAGGCTGGTGTTCCGTGAACGCACAGCCGACAATACCATTCTGTCCACGGGTTCGGTGGATAGTCCGCTGGTTCTTTCCGGGCCGGGAACCTATAAGATGTTTTTGACGCTGAATTCCACTTTCCCGGGCCAGTTAAGGGGATTGCGGGACGTGAATTCCATTACCGTTGATTTGGTGAAAGAGCGGGAGCCCGCCCAGGACAGCGTTATGCTCTACCTCCCCTGGGATGATACGGTGGGGTTCTCTAACGGTGCTTCCCGGAACGGGTACGGGGTCAGTGTACTGAACCGGGTTTCAAGTGGAATCGGAGAACTGGATTCATTGGGTTCAGCCGGGCTTTCAGGCGGTCTGGTGCAGCTGAATGTGAGTTCGGATGAAGACTTTTATAGCATGAATTCGGGGGAAACCCGCGGGGAACTGTTTTCGTTTGCCCGCACGGGTCCCGGTTCGTTTGATGTGCGGGTGGCCCTTCCTTCGGCCACGCCCCTCTCCGTACTGGTTCGCTCCGGAGTGCCGCAGTTCTTTTATCAGGTGCAGCGCAGTGGTTCCACGCAGTCCTTCAACCAGAACCCTTATCTGGGCCGCTGGACCGGGGTTTATTCCACGGTCCCGACTTCCGCCGATTATTGTGTGGATTTCGCTGCAAACCGTCTGCCCCTGTTGCTTAAAGACCAGACGGGTTCCCAGTGGGAATCGGAAGGCGTTCCGGCCAGTTATCTGAGTGCGGACCAGAAGCCCCGCTATTACGGATATATTTTCCCCAAGAATGCGGGCGTGGACGATTCGAAGCTTCTTGGATTGTATTCGGTGATGTACGCGCCCCAGGAAGGGGACCCGTACTATGTGGTGAAAGACGATCAAAGCCTCTTCTCCGAGCGCAGTCTGGACTATACGGCTTCCAGCAGCCTGCCGGGCGGAAGGGTGGTGGTTCACCAGATGTCAGATGTATTGAATACCATTGATCGCAGTCTGACCTGCGTGCGGGCGGACAAAAACAATCTCTCCGTGTGGTGGAATGAGGTTAAACTGTTTGCGGACATGAGTGGCTTACAGGTGGCGTGCCCCCTGTCCCAGACCCGGAACTATTATGATCCGGCCGAATCCGGCAGTTATTATGCCCAGCATTAACGGCACCCGCTAAATGGCTTCGTTGAAAGTCTTTGTTTTTCGGTATTTATCCGGTCTTCCAACACCGAAAAAGGTTGGCAAAAGCCGGAATAAGGCGTTCTGCTAATGTCGCGTCTTTTGAAATTCAGTTATCTCCGGACATTTTCAATGGAGCCCCGCTAAGCCCTCCTTATATATTCTATTTTTTCCCTCTGTTGATGGATGCAATTAAAGCGCGTTCTGTCGGAAGCACTTAAATAGCGTCCTGTGGCGGAGGCCGGATGGGTGAGTGATGTGCGGGTGTTCGGCGGACTCAAATTCGTGAAGCTCCGCGACCGCCGCGGAACCGTGCAGCTGGTGTTTCCCAAAAAAGCGGTTTCGGCGGAACTGTTTGATTCCGTGGATTCGCTTTCCAAGGAAAGCGTGGTATGGGCGGAAGGGGTGGCCAAAAAATCCGCGCAGGCGGTTGGGGGAATGGAAGTGGTTCCCTCTCAAATGAAAGTGCTTTCCCAGGCGGAGGCGCCCATTCCACTGGATATCAGCGGAAAGATTGATTCGGATCTCTCCGCCCGCTTTGATTGGCGTTTTCTGGATCTGCGCCAGGAGAAAGTGCGCGCGTTGTTTTCCGTGCGCTCCGTTTTCTTCCGCCTCGTGGTTGATTTTTTTGAGCGCAACGGTTTCACCTGCATTCAGTCCCCCAAACTTACAAGCGCGGGCGTGGAGTCCGGCGCGGAACTCTTCAAAGTGGATTATTTCGGGCGCCCCGCTTATCTGGCGCAGTCTCCCCAGATTTATAAGCAGATGATGGTGGCCGCGGGGTTTGAGCGCGTGTTTGAACTGGGCCCCGTTTTTCGGGCAGAGAAAAGCAACACCACCCGTCACGTGACCGAATTCACGGGGCTGGACATGGAAATGGGGTTTATTGAGTCCGAAAACGATGTCATGGATGTGCTGGAAGAATTGTTTAAGGACGTGCTGACCCGCCTGCCCGGCGCGTGTGCGAAGGAACTCGAAATCTTAGGCGTTTCCGTGCAGGTTCCGAAAAAGATTCCGCGCATTCCCTTGCAGGAGGCCCGGAATTGGCTGAAATCCCAGGGAAAGGTCCTGCCCGCCGAAGAGGATCTGGATCCGGAAGGAGAACAGATGGCGGGAAAATGGGTGAAGGAAAAATTCGGGGAAGAATTCGTGTTCCTGACCCGTTATCCGTGGATTAAGCGTCCTTTTTATCACATGAAACCCGAAGGCGAGCCGGGGCTTACGCGTTCGTTTGATTTGCTCTGGAACGGGCTGGAAGTCTGCACGGGCGCGCAACGCGAACACCGTTATGAAATCCTGAAATCCCAGGCAAAGGAAAAGGGACTGGACCTGGATTCCATGGCGGATTATGCCGCCATTTTCCGTTACGGGTGCCCTCCGCATGGGGGAGCCGGACTGGGACTCGACCGCCTGATGGCCCAGTTACTGCACCTGGAGAACGTGAAGGAAGCGATTCTTTTGCCCCGCGATCCGTTAAGGCTCACGCCCTGATGGGTTGTTTTGGATTCTTTATTGAAGCCCTTTGATGGTTGAATACCTCGGCCTTCAGGCCGACACATTATTTTTGTAGAGGGATACCGCCACCTTTAGGTGGCGGAGGAAGTCATTGCCCGTTCGTTTCAGACAGTACGATGAGTGTCCTGGTTTTGACGATTCCTTCACAGGACTGTATTTTTTCAATGAGCGTTTTCTGGAGGTCATCCATGTCTTTGCCCCGTACGGTCACCAGCAGGTCGGCTTCACCGGTGATGATGTCAATTCCGTAGGTGTTGGGGATGGCGCTGATTTCCTTGGCCAGGTCTTTCTGCGTTTTTTTAATCCGTTTAAGCAGTGTGACATCAATGAAAACCAGGATGTGGGCCTTGAGTTTGAGACCCAGGAGTCCATAATTCGGACGGATGCTCCAGCGGGCAATGACTCTGTTCTCCTCCATTCGTTTGATGCGATGGTGCACCGTGGAGGACGGCATGCCCGTTTTTCGGGCAATGGCGTGAATCCTTGTTTTGGCGTTCTTTTCCAGTATTTCCAGGATATTCCGGTCTTCGTGGTCAAGTTTTACTTCCATAATTGGATATTATACCATAATTTGTTTAAATAGTTGATGTTTTTTGAATATTTTTCATTAAAATCCGGATTACCTATAACTATCTCTTTTTCCCATTCTTTTTCAGGTGATTTTTTTGAAGGAAAAGAAATGGGTGTATTCCCGGGTTCTTTCCGGGGTGTTGGGGCATACCACGGAGTTTTTTCACCGGGAGGGTTTTACGCAGCTGATGCCGGTGATTTTGTCTCCCGTGACGGATCCCTTGGGGCCGGATCCGGGCAGTTCGGTGATTAAAACGGGGGAAGTGGAGTATTTGGGGCAGCGGCTTTCCCTGACGCAGTCCATGATTCTGCACAAGCAGATGGCGCTTCTGGAGGGCCTTGAAAAACTCTTCATTATTTCGCCGAACGTGCGGTTGGAGCATCCGGCCCGCCGGGAGACCGGAAGGCATTTGTTTGAGTTTTCGCAGGTGGATTTTGAGCTGGCCCGCGCGAAATCGGAGGATGTTTTCGGGCTGATGGAGAAATACCTGGCGGAAATGGTGAAGTTTGTTTCCGGAACGTACTCGGAGGAACTTTCTTTTTTTGGAAGAACGCTTCCCGTTATTTCGGCGCCTTTCCGTATTTTCACCACGCATGAATTAAAGGAGCGCTTCGGGCCGGACTGGGAGGGGAAGGCTTCGCTGAAAGCCACCCAGCCGTTTTGGGTGACTGATCATTCGCGGGAATTTTATGACCGCGAGGACCCCGCGCATCCGGGGCATTACCTCAACTATGATCTCATTTATCCGGAAGGATTCGGGGAAGCGCTTTCCGGGGGCGAGCGGGAATTCGAGTGGACCTCCATTCAGCGCAGAATGAGCCGGGACCGGCTGGAAATGCCGGCGTATGCGCCCTATGTTTCGCTGGCCGAAAAAGGCCTGATTCCCTCCGCGGGCGGCGGGTTTGGGGTGGAGCGTCTGGTGCGTTATCTGACGGGCGCGGTTCACGTGGGAGACGTTCAGTTGTTTCGCCGGGTTCCCGGGGAAACGGTGGTGGTATGATGGGGCATGCGCGCAAGGCAGGCGGAAGGCGGGTCCAAAAACAGGTTCCCGTTTTCCTGCCTTTCTGCCACGCGGATTAAGGGGTGCCATAATATAAAAACAGGTGGGATTATTGTAATACTAAGTGATTGGATGGATTACGATTCCGGAAAGTATAAACCGGTCGGGGAAGTGCTGCATAAGAAGGTGGGCCGGTTTTTGCTGCGCGGGTGGATTAAGCGCAAGCGGGACATGAAGGAAAAGGTTTTCGTGCTGTTGCGGGATGGTTCGGGCTCCATTCAGTGCGTGATTGAGGACGGAAAGGTTCCCGAAGGCCAAATGTCAGCGGCCCGCAAGGCATTGGTGGAGTCCACGGTGATTGTGGGCGGGGAAGCGCATGAGGATGCGCGGGCGCCGGAGGGCGTGGAACTTAAAGTGGATTACGTGGAAGTGGTTTCGTTTTCGGAGGAGTTTCCGATTCAGCGGGACCTCAGTGAGGCTTTTTTGCTGGATGTGCGGCATTTGTGGCTGCGGAGTTCGCAGATGACGAACGCGCTGCGCCTGAACGCCACTCTTTTTTCGGCATTCCGGGACTTCATGGCCAACAACAAGTATCTGGAAGTGCAGGGACCGGAGTTTGTTTCCGGGGCCGTGGAAGGGGGTTCCACGCTGTTCCAGATTCCGTATTTCGGGAAAAAGGTTTTTTTGTCCCAGTCGAATCAGTTTTATTTGGAGACTTTTCTGCCGGGCGTTGAACGCGTGTATTCCGTGATGCCCTCGTTTCGGGCGGAAAAATCCCGCACGCGGAGGCATCTCACCGAATTCTGGCACGCGGAAGCGGAAGCCAGTTGGATGCAGTTGCCTGAACTCATGGATTTTGAGGAAAAAATGATTAAGGCGCTGGCCCAGGGCCTTTTGGATAAACATGAGAAGGAACTGAAGGCATTCGGCCGTGACCCGAAGGTGCTGGAGAAAGTGGTGGAGACGCGCTTTGAGCGCATTCCCTATGAGGAAGTGCTGGGGATTGCGCAGAAGAAATTCAAGTACCTTAAATGGGGTTCGGATTTGGGGGAAAAAGAAGAGCGCGAAATCACCAAGGATTACGAGGTGCCCATCATTGTCTACCATTATCCCTCCAAGCTCAAGCCGTTCTATCACCGTCCCAACCCCAAGGACAAGGGGGAAACGGTTCTGTGCACGGATGTTTTGGCGCCTGAAGGATATGGGGAAATCATCGGGGGCGGGGAACGCTGCTGGCGGCTCGACGAAATCCTTACCCGCATGGCGGAAGAAAAAATCGATCCCAAACCCTACCAGTGGTATTTGGACGTGCGCCGTTACAGTGCGCACCCGCATTCAGGGTTCGGAATGGGGCTTTCCCGGGTGCTGACCTGGATGTGTAAACTGCCCCACATTCGGGATGCGATTGCATACCCGCGCACCATGAACCGCTATTATCCGTAAGGTGAACCCATGGCCCGCGTGCTGTTCGTGATTGCGCCCAAAGATTTCCGGGATGAGGAACTCTTTCACACGAAAGAAGAATTGGAGAAAGCCGGGCACGAGTGCGTGATTGCTTCCATACAAATTGGCACCTGCACGGGTTCGCGGGGCGGAATTGCGGAGGCTTCCCTGGATTTGGCTCACGTGCGGGCCGGGGATTTTGATTCGGTTGTGTTTGTGGGCGGGGGCGGAGCCCGGGTTTATTTCAATCACAAGATTGCCCTCGACCTGGCACGGGATTTTCTGCAGGGCCTTAAACCCACGGCAGCCATCTGCATTGCACCCACTATTCTGGGGAATGCCGGACTGCTGAAAGGCAAAAAAGTGACTTCTTTTCACTCCCAGGAATCCGCTTTACGCGGGCAGGGAGCGCTTTTTAGCGGCAAACCCGTGGAATCGGACGGACTGCTGGTAACGGCCAATGGCCCGGAGGCTGCACGCGCATTCGGGCAAAAACTGGCTCAATTGCTGGCGTGAATTGCTTTTGGTTTTGTACCATAATTGCTTTATTAACCGGAAAGCGCATTAGGTACTGATTGTACGCTGAAGCCTTTCACGCCTCCTTGGAATCGGGTTGGGTTTATCCCAACCCCCTTCTTTTTATGCTCTTAATATCTGAAATACAAAGGAGTTGATGGTTGTGAAAT
>JACRDJ010000032.1 GCA_016218635.1 Candidatus Iainarchaeum sp. | reverse complement strand
GAATAACTTCCTGGGCTTCGTTGCGGTCCATGTCCTAAGTAGGCATTCTTTCTTTATTTTTCTTTCGGACCCGGAAAAGAGGTGCAGGGATGCGTAAATGCAACCGCCGGGATTCGAACCCGGGCCGCGAGCTGACATCGCCGTTGAACCGTCAGTTCTTTTGTGTTGCGAGCGAATGCGAGCATGCACTGCCGGAGGCGTGCTCGTACTCGCCGGACGTGTCGGCGTGGAAGGCTCGAACGCTACCACTACGCTACGGTTGCGTGAAAGAGTATTCGCTGAAATGGCTTTTTAAGGGCTATTGTTGCCTGCATTTTAATAATCCGAATTGCCTGAATGATGTGTGCCTAAACCAATCAGAACCGATGTTGCCCGGCGGGCGCGGATCAGGTCCCGGTTGCGGGAACAGTCCGTTCCGGGCGCAAAGAGAATAGCGGCCCGCCTGGAATTGCGTGGCGCAAAAGACGCCGAACGCTCTGCGGGGTGGTCACTTGAACATTCAACCCTGCTGTTTCCCGGACTCATCGAATCCTGCCTGCAGGATATTCCTTCCCGGAAGTTCATACGGTTTCCCCTGCGGGTGCTTTGCTTGGGCGGGCATGACTCGGAAATACTGGTGCTCAAACGGTTGCTGGCCAAACACGGGTTTTCGGATTCAATAGCCCTGGAAAGTTCCCCCCCGGCTTCAGGCCGGTTCGAGGTTCATCAGACTTCTTTGACAAGCAAGTTCCAGGCAAGAGACGCGGTATTCCATGAAGGGATTTCCACGTTGAATCTGGATTCATTGCGTAATGGCAAGAAACTTCAATTTGATTGGGTGCTTGCCCAGAATTCTTTTTATCCGCATAACCTGTTTTCGGATGCGTTTCTGCGGCTGTATCGGGTGCTCCGGCCTAACGGGAGGGCCTTCCTGTTTTTTGACCACCGCAGTTATCACAGTCCATTGCTGGAAACCGAGTTGGCTGATTTGAAAAACCATTTTTCAGTTGTGATGAACCGGGCTCCTGACGGTGCGCTGGCCTTGATGCTGACAAAAAAGCCGCTGCCAGGCAGAGGATAATGCCTTTAGTTTCTTTTGGTTCCTTGTGCGCCTATGAAAGGGTCATTCATTGTTTTTGAGGGCATTGACGGTTCCGGGAAGGGTTCGTTGGTGCGCTTGGCCCGGGATTATTTGCTTCGCAAGGGAATTCCGGTCGAGCGGGTGGTGGTGAGCGCGGAGCCCACGGAAGGAAAGTTCGGTCGCCTCGCCCGCGAGCTTTCCCGCACGCAGTCGGATCCCCAAAAGAGTGCGCGGGAGTGCCTGGATTTGTATGTGAAGGACCGCCGCGAGCATGTGAAGAGTGTGATCATGCCCGCGCTTTGCGAAGGAAAGATTGTGTTATGCGACCGCTTCAAGTATTCTACTCTGGTGTATCAGGCCCTGCAGGGAATTTCCGAAAAAGAGATTTTGTCGCTTCACGAAGGAATGCCGGTGCCGGAGTTGGTGCTGGTGCTGGATGTTTCCGTAAAAGTGGCCTTGCAGCGGATTGAGTTGGACGGTTCGCGTAAAATGAAGGAAAAGTTTGAGCAGGAAGCTTTTTTGGAGCGGGCGCGGGAACGGTTCCGGGGCCTTTCGTCCGTTTTTTTGAAGGAAAACATTCACGTAATTTTGGCGGAGGGTTCCGTGAAGGAAGTGTTTGAATCGTTGAAGCCTTTTTTGGATGCGGTGATTCGCTGATGGGTTTGCCGGAACCAGTGCGTAGGAATGTTTCGGAAATAAAAAGACATCTTTCCCGCCAGCGGTCGCCCATGGAACGGGCACGGAGGAGAGGGGGGTTGTTTGATTCCATTCAGGTTGAAAGATGTGACCGGCCCTGGCTGGTAACGGGGTCTCCTTTGCGGGTGTCTTCATTTATTCCATTCAATGAATTAACGGACGGTTCCCGGGTTCTTTTTTTAGGCGGGCATGGGCCTGAAATCAGTGATTTTCGGAATCTCTGTTCCAAGAAAGGGGTTTCGTGCGAGATTCACCAGTCATCGCTCACGGACCGGTTTAAAACCGAAGGAACCGTTTTTCATGAAGGGGTTTCCACCCTGAATCTGCAGGAACACATGCGGGAACGGAAACTTAAATCCGATTGCGTGATTTCCCAGAATTCCTTTTATCCGGGGTTTGGTTTTTCGGATGCTCTGGCTCAGTTGTACGCGGTGCTGGCTCCCAAAGGGAAAGCCATCCTCTTTTATTCGCCCATCGGGACGTTTGAAGGGCACTTTGGCGGAAAGGAGGCGGAACGGGCTGCTTGGAGTTCGTTTTTTTCCATTTCGCATCACGTCCTTTCGGATGACTCACATGTCCTGGTTTTGTCCAAAAAATTCCCGGCTTCCGGAAAAAGGCGCAGCAGCTAACTTTGCCGGTGGGCTGATTCCGATTCTTTAATCAGTTCAAGCACTTTTCGCCGGATCAGTTCCCTGATTTTTTTGACTTCTTCCAGTGGCTTTTGATGAGGGTCCGGCAGGTTCCAGTGCTCTGGCTTTATGCCGGGGAATATTTCGCATTTGTCGTCACAGGCAACAATGATTCGTTCAATGTTCTTCCCCTGAGTCTGCAGGAGGGTGTCAAGCCCTTTAGGAAAGTAATCCGCGGGATTCATTTCTATCCCGGCTTCTTTCATGGTCTGCACTACTGCCGGATTAAGTGTGCTGCCTGGCCGGGTGCCCGCGCTGACGGCTTCGTATGATTGGTCTATGGACGGAAATTTTGTTTTTTCCCGGTTAAAGAATGCCTGGGCCATCTGGCTTCTTCCGGTATTATGCCCGCATACAAATAAAATGTATTTTTTCATAAGGTTCACCGGAGGTGATCCACCGTTTTCACCTGGCGGAACAGGTGTGGAACTGCGGCTACCGGGAATCGAACCCGGCTCTGAGCCTGGTTGCACCGAAGCCTTTCCGAAAGGCTTACGTTCACCCAAAGGGCAATTTTGCTGCGCAAAATTGTCATCATGGGCTGGCGAAGCACGTACTCCTGAAGGGGGTACTGTACTCACCCGTGTTCCTGCGGAGCACGCTTCCCTGAAAGGGATGCTCGTACTCGCCGGACGTGTCGGCGTGGCAAGGCCCGATCATAACCAATAGACCATAGCCGCAGTGAATATTTTCTTCCTCTAAACGTATTTAAATAGAATTGCCGCAGCCGGATATTATGGGTGGAGGAGGCAAGCGTTATCGTAATCGCGCCCAAAAACAAGGCGTTCTTTTTTCCCGGCTGCCAATGGTTCGTCCTTCTGATCCGGTGGCTTCGTCGGCTCAAATGAATGCAGTCCGGGCCAGGGTGGATGCGGCAGTGGGTTTGATTCCTAAAGGAATCTTTCTGCCTTCCGTTTTGCGGGAACGCCGGTTTTCAAACGGTCTTGCAAGAGAAGCGCTCATTCTGGCTGTCCAAACAAACAGTTCTTTTGAGCAGGCTTGCGAACGGGTCATTTTCCAGGCATTAGTCCCTTATCGCAGAAAATCCGGCTGATTTTTTTGCTGGGGGTTTTACCCGCCCATTTCCTCAATCCGCTTGATTCGTTCCGCGATGGGGGGGTGCGTGGCAAAAAGGCTGTCCATGAATGCGGCCCGTTCGTGGAGGGGGTTGCAGATGTACAAGTGTGCGGTGGCCTTGTTGGCGGCTTCCAGGATTTCTTTGTCTCCGGAGATTTTGCGCAGGGCACTGGCAAGCCCCGGGGGGTTGCGGGTGAGTTCGACTCCCGATGCGTCCGCCAGGTATTCGCGTTGGCGGGAGACGGCCAGTTTGAGCAGGATGGCCACGAAGGGGGCCAGGATGGCGAGCAGGATTCCGATTACAATCAGAATGATTCCTCCCCGGTTTTCTTCCCGGTTTCGTCCGCCGCCCCAGAAGAGGCTTCGGAGGAAGAGGTCGCTTAAGAGTGCAATGGTTCCCACGAATACGGTGGCCAGCATCATGAGCCGGATGTCGTAGTTTTTGATGTGGCTCATTTCATGGGCAATGACGCCTTCGAGTTCGGAGCGGTTAAGGGTTTTTAGGAGTCCGCTGGTGACGCAGATGATGGAATGTTCGGGGTCTCTTCCGGTGGCGAAGGCATTGAGTGCGGTGTCGTCGATCACGTAAATTTGGGGCATGGGGATTCCGGCCGCCAGGGAGAGTCCTTCCACGGTGTTGACCAGGTAGGTGTTTTCTTCTTTGGTGGCTGGACGGGCCTGGCTGATGGAGAGCACGATTTTGTCGGAGTAATAGTACCCGAAAAGTGCGCT
>JACRDJ010000035.1 GCA_016218635.1 Candidatus Iainarchaeum sp. | reverse complement strand
TGACGCCCTGCATTTCACAGTAATTCCGCTGGTATTGCACGGAAAGGAACTGGTCGAGGCGTATGGTTTTTCCTTCCAGTTTGCGGGCCCAGGGGTTCACGGCGGTGTCAGCATTGCTGTCTCCCTTGGGGTCCTCGAATTCGCGCAGGAAATCGTCTTCGGGGCTTTCCACGCCCGCATCCCCTGTCCACACGAGGCGTCCGCCTCCGTTCACGTAATCCATGAACATTTTTAGCTGCATGGCGGAAAGCATGCGGGCTTTTTCCACGATGACCAGGTCGTATTGTTTGAGGAGGTTGAGGCTGATGCGTTCCACTTCCAGTTCGCGTACGCTGGCCCGGGCGCCCTTGGGGTTGGATAGTTCAAATGAAAGCCGGCCCGGGTCGCCTAATCCGCTGGTTCCGTACACGATGAGCACTTCCGGCTGTCCGCCGGTGCTCGCATGCAGGGTTCCGTAATAGAGTTCGCACCATCCGGGAAAGGGAATGACTCCGCACTTGAATACGTAGCTGGCCGCAAACAATAACCCCACCAGGAGGGCGAACAGGGTGATTATTTTGATGGTGAGCCGTACGTGGTTTTGGGTGGATTCGTCCATGAATGTTCCTTTATTAAAGTTTTCCTTAAGTAAGATGGTTAAGGGTTTTATTTAAGTCTTGTGATGCCCATGAAAACTTCGAAAGGTTCTTCCACGCCGGCCCCGCCTTCTTCGGTGGGGATTCTGAGCTTCTCGGACGTGAAAATGAAGGGCCCCCAGCTCTCCCCCGAATTCGTGATCGGGCTGACGGTGGTCGTGATTCTGGGCCTAATTATTCTGCACGTGCTTACCTAAGTTTCTTCTTCTTTTTTGAGTTCCCCATCATTCCGCTGACCAGCAAGGGGAAGAGGATGGTGGTGTCGCCGGTCACTTTCACGGTTTCGGCGTGGGCCGCGATTTTTCCCCAGCTATTGGCTTCTTCGGGTTCCGCGCCCGAATCGCTTCCGTCGAATTCCTGGGCGGTGGTTAAATAGATGGCGTACTTGGCGCCTTCACGGTACATGTTGGCATTGCAGAGGGTGTGCTTGATGAGTCCGCTGCCGAGCACGAGGATTCCGGTTTCCTTCGCTTCCAGCGTCATTTCAATGAGCCGGTGGTGGTCCCCAATCTGGTCAATGACGAGTTTGTTTTTTTGGTTGTAGTTAAAGAAATAGCAGTTGTCTCCGATGGCGCCGTCCATGAATGCGGGACAGAAAACAGGGATTTTGTTCCGGTGTGCCCAATAGTAAATGGACTGGGGGTGATTGATTTGTTTTCCCATGAAATCAATGATTTCGCTGGCGGAAGCAGTCCTTCCGGTCCGGGCCTGTTCCTGCAGGAAGTGCTGGAGAATGGGCTGAAAGAATTGTTCGAACCAGATGTAGCGTTCATTGGGAGCGAGAAGGTTTCCGATGCGGTTGATTCCCTTCCGGCGCAGTTGTGCCCCGTCGAGGCGGAAGTCCGCCACCAGGAAGGGTGCATGGGTTTTAATGAAGTCTTCCTCGATTCCGCCCGCGGTGGTCACCAACGCATCCACGAGTTTGTGTTCCACGAGGTAGCGGATGATTTCCCGGTTCCCGGATGAAACCTGGTTGGAGGTGTACCCCAAAAAAACGGTTACTTTTTCTTTCCTCATTTTTTGGGCAATGGCAATCGCGCGCCCTAAGTGCGTGGCCTGAAATCCGCTGGAAGAAAGCCGGTCCAGCAGAGACTGGATTGAAACGGGTTTATTGAAATCAATTCCCTGCACGGGAAGGCCGTGGGCGGGAACGCTTTTTTTGAACAGGCTCCGATATGCATCGGAAACGGTTTTTTTGGACATGGGGATTCCTGGATAAGACGTATTTATTTCTGCCTAAAACAGCGGTTCTTCCAAAAGCCTTATTAACCTGAAATGATTTTAAAGTATGCATCCGAAAGGATAAAGTATTTAAGCACAGCAAACATAAGTATTAACGTAGCATAATGAAAAAATGAACAAGGGGTGTTGTTGTCATGTATCCTGAGGAATCCGGTGGTGCTGATGCTTCTGCTGCTCCGGCTGCGCCCATGCCGGCACGCATTGGACGCAATCTGGAAGGTTTCATTCCGTTGATTTTGATTCTCATTATTGGTTTGCTGCTGGCTGTAAAGTTTGATGTCATTACCACCAGCACCCCCGTGGTTGGTCAATTGGCCGGGGTCATTGGCGGAGGATATGAAGCCAAGCAGATGCTCATTATCGGGGAATCCTCGAATGAGGTGCTGACGGTTCTCGGACAAAATGAGGATTTGGTCCGTTATCATACGCGTGCCGCCGAGTTTTTGGAACGAAATCCAAGGGAAATTTTAGCCAATTATGATGTCGTGATGCTGGATCAGTCCCAGCAGAATGACAAGGCCATTTCCCGCAAGT
>JACRDJ010000034.1 GCA_016218635.1 Candidatus Iainarchaeum sp. | reverse complement strand
TCAAAAGGGGCATAAAAGCTCTTTTGTTCAATAAAGAGTTGTTGTTGATTGACCTGTGCCACGGCCTGTTGCCACAAGGCTTTTTGGCTATCTAACATTTGCTGCGAAATCGCGCCGGAATTTCGAATGCTGAGCATGCGCTGATAATTGGCCTTTTGCAGTGCCAAGTTGGCTTGGTAAGATTGAAGCTGTGCCATATCGCCTCTGCTATCGAGCGCCGCAATTAATTGACCTTTTTTAACCTGTTCGCCATCTTTGACATAGATTTTGCTAATGACCCCCGTTGCATTAAAACTCACGGGAACGGACAAAATGGCCTGCATATGGCTGGCGGCACGGGATTCCTGACGGCGGGCACGGTATAAAATATAGGCCTTCGCCACGCGGACATGATTGTTCTTCATTAAAACGGCTTCCACACTGTCCTGAATCTCTTCCACGGAAGGAACACCGGAAACAAACCGGGATTCAGCCAGCTCCACCACCTCGCCCGTAAGGGCCTCGAGTGAAGATTCACTGAAAGGACTTTCAGTGGCAATGAATGCCTTGCGAATGGCATTCGAAATCTTATCCGGATTAAAGGAAACCGATTCACCGGTTCGCTTGCGGATCATACGCACGGGGGCATTCATTAGGTTCACCTCACTTTCCATTCAGGCTAATGCATAACGTATGAGCCCTTTAAAAACATTCTTCCCGAAAAGCAATTGGTTTGAAAAACAAATAAAATATTGCATAAAATAAGAAAAAAATATTTATTTTCGAAGTGAATAAAAAAATAATTTGAATTACTGAATAATTCAAATTCAAAAATTAACTAAGCAAACTGTTTTGGGGAAACTATTTTTTCTTTTTGGAAACCAGGAGGGACTGGTGTTTGAGCACCCGGGCCAAGGCAATCTTAAACCACGGAGTATAGGCTTTTGGATTGAGTTTAACGTCTTTGCGGAGCCCGGAAACCGGAATCCACTGGTATCCGTCCCCTTCCGCCACATCCACCTTCACCGGCCCGTCATAAGTGCCCAGGAATACGTGGTCAAATTCGTGTTCGGTGAGGCCCCCGCCCACCTTGGCTTTGTAAATGAACGAAAAAATTTCCTTCAACGGACAATCAAAGCCCATCTCGCTTTCCAGCCGTGCATGCACGTCCGATTCAAACCCGGCCTGGGGGCGCGGATGCGAACAGCAGGCATTCGTCCACTGGCCTCCGGAATGGTACTTGGAATAGGCGCGCTTCTGCAAGAGCATGCGGCCCGCGGAATTGAAAATGAATACCGAAAAAGCCCGGTGCAATACGCCCCGCTGGTGGGCTTTCTGTTTTTCTTCCAGACCCAGGAAGCGGTCCTTGCGGTCCACCAATACCACCTGCACCATCAATAATCCCTAGAATAAATGGGTGCGAGCAATATATGAATCTTTGGCCGGACGAACGGGAATGCGGAACCGGATTCCGGCCACCTGCAGAGCCCTGTCCAATTTCAACTGGTCCCTGGGCCGGCAGAGACAATGCACGTTGGGACCCGCATCAATCGTAAAATAGGTTTCCGCCCCCTTCTCCCGCAGGGAACGCACCGCATGCATTACCTTCAGGGTGCCCGGCTCCCAGTACAGCAGCGAAGGGTTTGCGGTCATCATCACCGCATGCATATTCAGCGCATTCTGTTCCGCCAGTTGACCCACGGCCGGGAAATCCTTTTCTGCAATCGCCACCCGCATTCGTTTCGCGTGCCGAAGGGATTCCTTCACCTGCATTTTCTGGAAGGGACTGCTGGCAGCAGCCGAATGACCGTCCAGCGAGGAAACCTTTTTGGCATCCGGATTCACCACCGCCACCACGGCCCTCAAAGGGAAATCATTCGGCCCGCATAATTGTTCCGCATACGAGGATTCATGCGAGTGCCCGGCATGCCACCACACCAGCCCCCCGTGCAGGGAACGGGCTGCCGAACCCGAACCCAACCGCGCCATGGAGGAAAGCAATCCCAGGGAATAATCCAATTGAAGGGCATCCGCAGCCGCCCGGGCCAGGGCCGCAAACCCGGCTGCCGAGGAAGCCAGTCCCGCTGCGGTCGGAAAATCATTTTGGCTGGCAAGCCGGAACGCATCCGGAACGCCGGCGGCTTCCCGTAAGGGATCCACCACCAAACGCATGCGGGCCAGTTCTTTTTCGCCCATTTTTTTTCCGTTCAACGAACCCGAATCCGATTTATACCGGGAAGAGAATTCAATGGTGGTATGCGACTGGAGCTTGATTTTTCCCATTCCTTCCTTGGTCATACTGACGGAGTCATTGAGGGGAATGTTAAGGTGCGCCAGCCGGGGATGACGGCCCCAGTACTTCACCAATGCAATGTTGGAATACGCAATGGCAGAGGATTTTAAGGAGTTCACACTAAGAGGAAACCCTAAAATTATTTATAGGAATGCTTTGGCCCTCCAAACCTATAAGAATCACTTGCGCCATATTCCCCTAATGCCTGGAAAAATTCCGCAACGAAGGGAAATCAGGAAACCGAAAGCGGCCTTCAGATGGAAGCCCGGACAGCCCGTGAAAATCCAGGGAAACCCAAAACTTCGGGCCACGGTACTCGGACCCGCCCAAAGAAAAG
>JACRDJ010000033.1 GCA_016218635.1 Candidatus Iainarchaeum sp. | reverse complement strand
TCTCCGCCAGCCACCCTTCACGCAAAAAGGAATGGGAACGGATCCTTTACGGATACCGGAAAGCCTTCCCAAAAGCAGCCGAAGTGATTACCCAAATGAATGCCGTGGAAGCCCGCATCCGCTACGCGGAAGGAAAAATGTAGTCTTCATTTGGCGGAAAGAAGCTGTTTCAGCTGGGTTGAATTCAGCCCGTGCCCGTTACGGAGCTTCTGGATGGACTCAAATAAAATTTTCAACGCAGAAAGACCAGGCCAGTCCCTGGCATAACGGCTCTTGACCTGTTCCAGGGACCCCGTTATAAGATAGTTAAACTGGTTTTTTCCATAAATTTCCTCCGGAAGAAAAGAGGCCAGTTCGGCAACGGAACGATCAGCCGTTCCATCCTGAACTCTTCGGAAAACAATGTCCGTGGATTCATGAGATTCCTTCACCTGCAGGGCGCGCAAAAAAACCAGCGCCTGACGGATTTTGGAAACATCCTCGGGCGGATTGCGAATCAGTGCAGGAAGCTTCTTGGAATCCAGCATGGGAGCCAGCCGGCGGGCTCTTCCTTCAGGGGAAAGATTTTTCCAGCCTTTTTTTAAGGCCGCTGAACAATCCATTTCGGGAGAATGAAGGTGTGCGGTAAGGGCCTTTCGCTCATTGGCGGAACGTTCACTCCACTGCTTTTTCTTTGCGGCACTTAGCGCTGCCCGCGCCGATGCCGAACGTTTTTTGCCTTTCTGCTGAAGGCCCCGTTTGCGGCCGGCTTGCGCATAATTGGCTTCTTTTTGTTCTTTGATTTTGCGCAAAACATTCAGGCGCTGCCGGACTGCTTTGTATGTCCTCTCCCTCGACCATCCTCCGTCCATGGATTGGTTCAGGAATGTTTCCCGGAAGTGTTCACGGACCGTGGTTGGTGCATGACCGTACTGCTCGGCCACGTTTCGTTCAATAACGGATCTGGAGGTTCCCTTCACCAGTTCCTTGGCCATCGAACGGTAAGCCAGCGGATTAAAAACTCCTTTTCCCGGCTTTTTGGGCATGCATTCAGGAAAGAAAAAAAAGCAGATAAAGGAAACGCCACCCCGCCCACTAACTATTTAAACCTTTGCAGGGAAGGGTGGGTAGTATTCTTTGATTCGCGTTCCGGTTTCGTTAGAGCCGGCACGCACTTAAAAAAAGGGATTGATTTTGACCAAGGAAAAAAAGCCGGTTGCTGCCGGGGACCTGAATGCGGAGGAAATCCGCCGGAAAGTCATTGAATTCGGCAACCAGGCCAGGGCCGCGGCCGAAATCGGCATGCTTTTACGGGACCAGTTCGGGGTTCCCAACGTCTTCAAGGCCACCGGAAAGTCCGTGAAAGAAATCCTGGCCCAGGAAAAACTCCTGCCTGAAATCCCTGAAGACCTGATGAGTTTAATCCGGCGCTCGGTAACCCAGCAGCGCCACATGAAGGAAAACAAAAAAGACCAGACCGCCAAGCGCGGGTACACGCTGACGGTGAGCAAAATCCGCCGCCTGGCCGTCTATTACCAGCGCGAAGGCCTCCTGCCCGCCAGCTGGAAGTACTCGCCGGAAACCGCGGCACTTCTGGTGAAGTAATGGAAGTTACCTATCAATTCGAACTGACAGTCAACGAAGAAAGAATCCAAAAAGAAGGAAAAAAAAACATTGAACGGATTTCAGCGGAAATCCAAAACACACTGAAGGGATGCATGAATGGCTGAAGAACTCAAGGACAAAGACGTTAAAACCATTATCAAGAAGAAGCCGACCACGGACAAATGGAAGAAAAAGCAGTGGTATGCCATTCTCACCCCTAAGGAATTCAACTTAATGGGAATCGGTGAAACCGTGGCCACCAAGCCCGAACAGCTGGTGGGGCGCTCCGTGCGCATCAGTTCCCGCATGCTCACCAACCAGATCAAAAAACAGCACGTGAACCTCGTGTTCCGCATAACCGACGTGAAAGGAAACAAGGCCCACACCAAACTGATCGGGCATCAGACCAGTGAATCCTTCCTTAAAAAATTCGTGCGCCGCCGCAACAGCAAAGTCCAGGTGGTTTTGGACGCCCAGACCCGCGACGGACTCACCCTGCACATGACCACCATCCTGCTCACGGCCCGCAAAGTCGCCAGACCCCAGAAAACCGCCCTGCACAACATCATCACCGCGCAGGCCAGGGAATTCTGCAAACAACAGCCCTCGGAAATGGTCATCCAGGAACTCTTATTCGGCGAATACGCCAACTTCATCATCAAAGACGCCAAAAAAGTCTGCCCCGTCAAACGTATTGAAGTCACCAAAGCCAGCCTGAAAGGGAAATGAATCCGGCACCCTATAATGCAGGTTCCGGCAAACCCGGGCTGCCGGTCGGTTTTTTCGTTTTTCTCAGCCAATTCCAGCCTTCGGCCAAAAGACAGGAAC
This sequence comes from Candidatus Iainarchaeum sp., assembly GCA_016218635.1. GTDB lineage: Archaea > Iainarchaeota > Iainarchaeia > Iainarchaeales > JAFGBZ01 > JACRDJ01. Next base: position 358 of record JACRDJ010000033.1, on the reverse strand, counting down.
AGAAATAAAAGTAAACCACCATCAAAAAAACAAGAACCGAACCGCTCGACAAAAAATCGCTCCCAAACCAAGGTTCCAACAGAACTTTCAGCCCCAAACTGGTCATAACCGGAAGAAAAAACAAAGCCAGGTAAATAATGTAGCGGAAAACAAAGAACAGCACATTCGGAAACGAATAATCTGAGAAAAATGCACTAAAAGGACCAGAAAGCACATAAGTGATCACCCCAAAAAGGGCAAAGAAAAACAGACGCAGCCGGGTCGGCCAAAAAAACGATTTATTCAAAACAACCGGAAACAAAAAACGCCCAACGCCCACCAGCACGGACGAAACCAGGTAAAGAGAAACGAATAATAG
>JACRDJ010000028.1 GCA_016218635.1 Candidatus Iainarchaeum sp. | reverse complement strand
GGAAATCCGGGTTTTTCGTGAAGGAGAGGAGCCGGTTCTGATTACTCCTGCTTCCGTGCTGGTTTTGCCGGAGAAGTTTAAGTTGGGGGATATTGTTTTTTTTGAAATCACGGATTCGGCGGGTTATTTGGTGAAAACCCCGGGCCTGCTGGGTCCCGAAGACTTTGCCGGAAAATGATTCACGGCTTCCTTTAATCTCTTGGCTAAAATCGCTTTTTTGGGGCCCAAATCCCTTTTCAGAAACCTTTAAAGCCGGAACACCGTTATATTTATTCAATGGCTGATTGCCGGAAAGAATGGTTGGCATGAATTCAAGGCATTTCTTTGCGTTTCTGGCCGTATTGCTTTTTTTCGGGGCCGTCTGGGCTATCAGTGACCCCGATGCCGTGGAAGGAACCGACTTCGTTGCGCCCAGTGTGCCGGCAGAGGGGTCATCCGTTAAGTTCGTTTCACCAGTTGAGTCTGGAGGGTCCTTTGAAGTTTTTCTAGATAAGAGTTTTCAATATGCTTTGGAAGGAGTAAATATTATCGTTGATTCTTACACGGTTCATTTTGTTAACGGCTCTGAAACACAGGTTAAGCGCATTGTTTCAGGTAAGGACACTATCTATAGGCCGAAAGACGGTAATTATTCAGTTACTTTGTATTTTTCTCGCTCTGGAAAGAGTTCTACCATTGACCTGACAGGTTTAAAACAGGACTTCATTCCCGGTGATTATTTCTTGATTGCCGAAGCGAAAGACCCTGCTGGTCAGAGCGTATTTAATTACATTAAACTGGTATTGCAAGCTCCGAACGCCCCTTCTCCTTCTGTCACACCCACTTCCACGTCTTCTCCCACCGGCACTCCTACGGTTGAGCCCTCCAAGAGCCCTACTCCTTCTCCTACGGGCACTCCTGTTCCGCCCACCAATACACCTACCGCCACCGCCACTGTAGCGGCCACCGTGCGGGCGGATGCAGCAGCCGCTGCTGCGGGTGCAGTAGCGGGGGTAAAGATTGTGAAACCCACTGCGGAAGAACTGGCTGCCGGGTTCACGCTGCCGGCCGGAGCGAGAAATATGGACATTGATTTTGAGGCCACTGGACAAGGCGGGGAATTGCTTGACTGCGAGAATGGAAACAAATGTGAGTGGTTTTTTTCTTCGGATAAACCTTTTTTCAATACAGGCAAAGCCCGTGTAACTGAAGGGGGCTGGGGAGATACTGCTGATAAGCAGTATCCGGTTTTTTTTAGGTATGCCCCTAAGGGCGGTTCGCCCATTGATTCTCCTACAATTCAGTTCCGTGTGCGTGCTTCGGCTCCTGCACCTCCACCGACGGCCCCCGCGCCTCCTCCTGCGGAGGGAGCGAAAGGCTTCAGAATTGTGAAAGTCACTCCCACGTATGATGATGGTGCCCCGGACTCCGGGATTTCGTTAGAACATCTGAATTCCCTGAATGTGACGTTTGAGAATGGGAAAAGATATTCCGTGCTGGAGATTTGGGCGCTTAATGACGATGAAGTGCAGTACCTGCACGGGCCCAGTGCGAAAGAGGATGCCCATGATTTGTGGAAGAATGCGCACCGGGACCAGTGGTTTTTGTTCAAAAATGTTTACGGTGGAAAAAGCTATGAACGCGGTGAACTGGTTTCCATTAATTATGAAAAAACCCGGACCCAGGGCGCGGGCCTGCTGAAGGCCGGTTATCCCCAAGAGGCCGCCACGGGTGCGGCCAGGGAATGGTATGACAAAGTAGGTGCTCCCTGGGAGCCCTATGGGGTGGATGCGGACAAGGCCGAGTACACGTTAAGGGAATTTGATGAATACTTTCATGCGGTGCTGGAAAACGCGGTTGAAGGAAAGCCCCGCAAGCTCTATGTGGTAGTGGAGACCTCGGACACCAGCAATTTCAGTTCCATGCTCACGGATGCTTTCACGCCCCTGCCTCCGCCGGGGCCGGCAGCACCGGACTTGCCTTTTTTGGTGGTGGCCATTGACACTCCTGCAGATGGGTCCATGTTTAATGCCGGGGATGCAATTCCGTTCAAGGCCCGGGTTTATGATTCAGGTGATGAGGGCGCTACTCCGGATACTTACACTTGTGAAGATGAGGAGTGTGACTGGTCAGTGGATGACACAAAGATTGATGGTGCGGATGGAAAGGAATACACCTATTCGGGCACGGGTCTGACTCCCGGAACGCATACTCTGAAATTCCATTCCAAGCAGCCGGACCCGGGTGGGAAGCTTTATTCTGCGGAGGCCGAAGCGGAGGTTACTTTCACTCTTGTGGCTCCTTTTAAGCCTTCCACGGAGTGCGTGACCTGTAATACGGTGCTGGGCTGTTTGATGTGCATGGACCGCAAGGTGGTGGGTTCCGTGTTTGAGGGTGGAACGCTGGTGAGTCTGATGGTTCCCCAAGTTGGCCATTCTGATGGCTCGGTGAGGGGGGCAGGAGTCTCTGAACCGCCGGGGCCGTCGGCAGTTTCCGCCGTTTCTGATCGTCTGAAAGCGTATGTGGCCGCATGGAATGCGCTCCCGGACTCCGATCGTGCCGGAGAGAAGGGAAAGGCATTGGTGCGGTCCTGGATGGTGGATGTGTCCAGGAACTATGGTGTTAATCCGGCAATGGCTTTGGCCCTGCTTGAACAGGAAAGTGGCGGCGTATTTAATGCCGTGAGCCCGGTTGGGGCCGTGGGGGCCGGACAGATTATGCCGTTTAATTTCACTGCATTTGATTCCTATGTAACCGGCTCCGGGTTTTCGGTTGAAACGAGTCCCTATTCGGGTTCTGCCCTGGCTTCGGCCAAGGCCCGGTATGCGGCTTACCAGGCGGCTCATTCCCAAAACCCGGTCGTCATTCCGCCTTCCGGCATTTCGGATGCGGAATACCAGAAGTACTTTAATCCCTTTTACAATTCCCTGGCCGGAGTCCTTCACGTGGCGGAACTGAAAACCGGGTATAAAACTCAAAAATATGGGGTTGCTTCGCCGGTTAGGGGCCATTGTACTGACACGATTCCTGAAGGCATTGAATTAGTGGACTGTTATGCGCTGGTGGCTTACAATCAGGGCACGGATGCCACTGCAATCCGGCTGACTACCCAGGCAAAAAATTACGTTAGCAGAATTTTCACGGATTCTCCCTCCATTGCCGGTGCATTAAAGGCGGACCCGGAACATTACTATGCGAGTGCAAGTACCGTTATTTCCTCCGTGGGATAGTGCTGAATATGTTTGACCGCCGTTTCATGCTGACGTTTGTTTTCATGCTTGGAATCGGGTTGGTTCGTTTGCGGTTTCCGTTGCCTTGGATGGAATGGAGTCCCTGACGGTTTCCATTGAGTCCCCGCCTAATTTTTCAACCTTTGATGCGGGAAAAGAAATCCAGGTGATTGCCCGGATTGGGCCTTCAGACCTCGAATGCGGAAAGGAGGGAGTCACCTGTGAATGGGATTCGGGTTCTTTGGGTTCCACGGGAACGGTTTCCAATGCGCCCGGCCAAAGCACGCTTTCCGTGCGTTTGCCTACTCCGTCCGAAATGCGGATGGTAGCGGTTGCGGTGAGAGTGACCCGTCCTGGCGGGACTTCAGCCGATTCCGCGCTGGCACAGGTTTTTTTGAATGTGCGGGCGGGGGCGGCCTGTGAAACCTGTTCTTCGATTCTGGGTTGCCTGCTGTGCGTGGATCAAAAAGTGGTGAAGTCCGTGTTTAATCCGGGGGCGGATAGGTTCCCGGTCAGTCCTCCTGTTGATACGGTTTCCGCCTGCCCGGTTCCCGTTCCGGTTTCCGCTCCTCTGCCGGTGGTTCGGGCTCCCTGTCTGTCTGCCGCACAGATTAATGCCATTCTGGCGGCCAATCATTCTCCGGCCAGGGGCCTGGGACAAACCTTTTATGATAAAGGCAGGGAATACGGGATTGATCCGGCCATTGCATTGGCTTTCTTTAAGCAGGAGTCCTCGTTCGGGACTGCGGGAGTGGCTGTCCGGACTCACTCCATCGGCAACATTATGTATTCGGCTTCCTGCCCGGGAATCAAGTTCACGGCACAAAACGGCCGCGAATGGTGTCAGTATGATTCCTGGGGGCAGGGCATTGATCACTGGTATGCGCTGATTTCAGGTGCGGGTTATGTGGGCGGCGGGCTGGATACGGTGGAAAAAATCATCCCCAAGTATGCTCCTGCTTCCGAGAATAACGTTGAAGAATATGTGGCGTCGGTTCGTTCCTCGGTTTTGGAGTGGACGGCTTCGACCAGCTAAAGCCCGGCTTTTGGAGGCGGCTGCGCGGGGTTTCCAAAGTTTTTTATTGGGTTGGATGCAAGTGTTTTTAGTGATTTGATGGGAAAAAAAGGGTTTACGGTTATTATTGAGAGGGACGCGGAAGGCTGGCTGGTGGCGGATGTTCCTGAACTGCAGGGCTGTCATACCCAGGCCAAGACCATGGATGAATTGCTGAAGCGGACCCGTGAAGTTATTGAACTTTGTCTGGAAGATGCCCCCAAGTCTTCCAAAACAGAATTTGTGGGTGTTCAAGTGCTTCAGGGGTAGGCTTGCCTTCCTCTTTAACGCCACGCGCGCTCATTAAGGTTTTGATTAAGCTTGGCTTCAGGCAGACACGGATAACGGGAAGTCATCATCGGTTTATTCACCCGGATGGAAGGAAAACATCCATTCCGGTTCACGGAAACGAACCCATTGGAATAGGTTGCTTATCAAAATAATCAAGAAAGACCTGCAGATGAGCCGGGAGGACTTCTTCAGGTTTATTGAATAAGCTATTTTTTTCCGGGTTCTGCCTTGGTGATGCGCAGTTCCCCCTTGTTTTTGTCCCATTTTTTTTCGCTTTCCAAAATGACCAGTTTTTGGTGGAAGAGGGGGCAGTCGAGCACGAGGGTTTCGAGTTCCCCGCCTTCGCCGGCAGGGTGAATGCCGGGAATTTTCTCCAGTTCCGCAACGGCCGCTTTGTCCATGATTCTGCCCAGCCATTTTTCGTCCAGTCCGTGCGCGGCCACGGCCACAATCATGACTTTGAATCTGTTCTCCAGGAGTTCGTGCCAGTAGCTGATTTCGTTTTTTCCCCACAGCGGGCTGATGCATTTAAGGCCGAGTTCCTGGCAGATTTTTTCAATGCGGGTTTTCTGGTATACGGAGGCCAGCGCGCCGGTGGTGATGCCTTCGATTCCGCGTTCTTTTTTTATTTTCTCAAGGGCTTCCCGGAGGGGCCTGAGCTCTTCTTCTTTTCCTTCAGCGGAATTGACCATGAACTGGGGCAATTGCATTGCTTCTGCCTGTAGTTTTGTGAGGTGAATGTTGGGTAAATGATACATGTAGGACTCCACGTAGCTGGACTGGATGGTGAGCAGGCAGTCGATGGCGTGCCCGGCTTTCCGGGCGAGGTACATGGCGTAGGTGGAGTCTTTTCCGCCGGAGAAAAGGGCACAGAGTTTCATGAACTTTTTCACAGAAAATCGTATGTGTTGTCCGTTCTTTTTTCTATTGCAACTACTCTTATAATTTTTTCTTTCCATAAAATTTCGTAAATTATCCGGTAACTGGAAAGGCGAATCCGGTAGATATCTTCGGCACCCTTAATCTTTCGCAGATCATATTTTTGTGCGGGAACCGGGGTTTGGCCTAAATCGTTGAATGTGGTTTCCAGTCTCTCCCGGATTTTTGTTTCACAGGTTTCAATGAATTTTTCTGCTTTGCGGCTAAATCTTACTTCAAACAGATTTATCGCCTTATTTTCGGAATATTTCTTGAAATGTTTTTTCTTTTCCGGCCTTCATTTCTTTGAGTGTTTGCCGGATTTCCCTCATTTCTTTTTGAGAAATCTCTTCTTCGGGAATTAGGGCATTTCTTACCAGTTCAACCTCTTTGCGCAGGGACTTCAGTTCCTCATATACGGCGGTTATGCTAGCATTACTCATTTTTTCACCCATCATTTATTCTTCCTTTGATAATAAAAAGATAGGTTTTCCAGATTCCTTCCCCTCTGAAGAAAGCCCGCAGAGTTTCATATGCCTTGTTTGAATGTGAAAGCTTTAACCCGTAAGAGTCCTGTTTCAGCGGACTTGGCGGACCCGGCCGGCCTTAAAGTCACGGATACTTTCCATGGTTTGCTGAATGAATTCCGGATCAAGTTCTGTTTTTTTCCGACGGGTCTTTTTTGGGTCTTTGAATGTTTCTCTTCCGGTCTTTTTCTTTTTCAGGAAATGCCGGATTTCTTTTCGGTCCTTCACGCTTGTTTCTTCCGAAATACGGTGGGCCAGCAGTATTTTGTTCACTCTTTTTTTTGTCCAGGAAGGCATGGGTTTGAGGTATTTGTTCAGTGTGGGAATGCTTATTTTTTCCAGGAGCCGGTCTTTGGCTTCGGAAGGGATTTTTTGCCTGAAGTAAATGAAATCAATGAGTGTTTTTTCGGGAGTGGATACCGGAATCCATTTCCCGTAATAGGAAATGAATTCAAATCCGTTCAGATAGGCGGGATTGATTCGGCGGATGACTGCATTTTCTCCCATGAGGGGGCGGGTTCCGGAACGGATTTTTTTCCCGGTGATAATTACTAATGCGGATGCCTGGCTCCATAACTGGTGAATGGACAATGCATGGTGAAGTCCGTAGTAAAATGGCGTGAAGGCGAATCCACTGATGACGGGGTCCTCCCGGAAAGTGTAAACTCCCTTGGTGATGCGGGTGAGTTTTCCTTTTTTTTGCAGGTGATGGAGCAGACTGTGAAGATAGGGGGTCGATATTTTTTTGGATTTAAGGGCTGTTTGGATGTCACGTATCGAGAAAAGTGTCCGGTCCTGAAAGCGTGTCAGTAATTCCTTCATGTATTTCATGGGGAAAACCTTCGTTGGAGGGTTCTGATCATTTCCGGGTATTCTGGAACCACTCCGGTTAGAATGAGATTTTTGAGGTTGCTTTCATCCGTTGGTTTTGGGGCGTTCTCCAGCAGGGAAAAGGCCGTTTTATTATACGCCGGATTGGGTTCGCAGTATCGGCTTAAGTGATATGCGTCGTAAATGTCGCGGATCAGCCTTCGGTTTTTGTAGGCGTTCAGTTTCTCGATGAGGAGTTCGTTGACGGAGGGGGTGTAAATGTCCATGGTGGTTCCGTCCGCTTTTTCATAGACCGAAACGGAGGGGTTTTTGAATGGGCGAAGCGCTATTTCCAGTTCGACTGAGGTGTTCTCTTTCGAGGCCCGTGAGTAAATCGTGGCAGAGGTCTCTCTGAATTTAGTAAACTGGATCCCCAGTATCTGAAGTGATGCTTCCATTTTTTCCCTGAATGCGGGTTTGGGTGAGGCGTAGAAATCCAGGTCTTCGGAGAATCGGTTCCCCTGAAAGCACCGCCATATGGCGGTTCCGCCGTGAAGGACGGCATTTTTTTCCAGTGAATAGACTGCGTCCATCAGGATATCCTGCAGGATTGCCATTTCCTTGTGCGCCTGGCGTTTTAGCCGATTATACAGGGGTATTTTCATATATTTAATGAAACTACCAAACTTATAAAAAAAGCTATGTTTGGGAGTTTCATTCAAAAAAGGGGTTTTATCTTTTTTTGCCGGTTTTGGGGTGCGGACGGGAAACGGCTGGTTGGGTTTTTCGGGTGCTTTGCTCTTTAAGGAAGTACTGGAGGAGGAATGCCCCGGCGATGGCGGCCCAGATGAATTCAAGGGCGAGGAATACGTTGGAGCCGATTTCGTACGCATAGATTCCGAGGATGGCGGAGCCGATGAGGTTGGTGAGGTTGAATACGAAATGGGTCCGTGCGTATTGCCGGAAGTGCTCCAGATAGAATCCGATGAGCAGGATGATGAGTCCGGACGCGCCGAAGATGTCAAGGAGGGTTATTTCGCCGATCATTTGGTTTTCTCCTTCCGGAGGTGCTTCTCAATTAATGCAATGCTTTCGGTGTCTCCGACGTAGAGCGGGGTTTTTTGGCTGAGTGATTGGGGTTTGAGGTCCAGGATGTCCTGGGTTCCGTTGCTTCCAATTCCTCCGGCCTGTTTGGCAATAAAACTGATTGGGTTGGCCTCAAAGAGGAGGCGGAGTTTGCCTTCGGGAGCGGATGCAGTGGCGGGGTAGGTGAAGAGGCCTCCGTAGTAGAGGAT
>JACRDJ010000027.1 GCA_016218635.1 Candidatus Iainarchaeum sp. | reverse complement strand
TTCCATTTACGAAAAAAAAAGTGCCTCCCCGAGCGTGAACTGAATGCCCAACAAAACCCAGCGAACCCGCAAAAAAAAGATGGTCAGAACACCGGGCAAAACCAGCCGCCGCTTTGTGGGAACCAAGGCCCGCCCCCACGCATCTGCGCTCAGCGGACGACCGCTTTCAGGGGTAACGCACGGAAAACGCGGAAAAGTCAACAAGCACTCCAAGACCCAAAAACGGCCCACCGTTCCCTTCGGAGGCCTCCTGAACGGCCCCGACCGGCGCCGCATCATGGAACAGGCCGCCCGCGTCAGACATGGATTCAAGACCATTCAGGCCGTTAACCTGAAGGAACAAATACTCATCCAGCAGGCACTGTCCAAAATTGAGGAATGATTATGGCATTGGAAACCGGACGCATCTGCATCAAAACCACCGGAAGAGAAGCCGGAAAAAAAGCAGTCATACTTAAACTCGAAAAAGGATTCGCCCTCATTGACGGCCCCCACCTCAAGCGCCGAAAATGCAATATCCGCCATCTGGTTCCAACCAGTCAGACCATTGCACTGACGGCTCACGCCACCCACGAGGAAGTTTCCTCCAAACTGAGTCAGGTGAAATAATGGGTTCCAAAAAAATGAGCGAAGATACCGGCGGAGAAAAAAAAGAAAAGACCCGCAAGCCCGGATTTAAGGCCCCTGAAAAGAAAAGAAAGGATGTTCCCGCAGACGTGCGCCTCATTGTACGCGTTGCCGGCAAAGACCTTGACGGCAGCAAGACCGTTCCCCGCGCACTGGCCCAGATTAAGGGAGTCGGACTCCGGATGGCCCAAATGATGAGTCAGACGTTTGAAAAAAAAACCGGCCAAAAGCCCGGCATCCTCCTCGGACGCATTCCCGAAACCGCGGACTCTGTCCTTGAAAGCATTGTAATTAACCCCGTCGCACACGGAATTCCCGTCTGGACGCTTAATCACCAGAAAGAATTCTTCAGCGGGGAAAACCGCCACCTGGTCATGTCCGACCTGGAGTTCGGAAAACGCACCGACCTCCAGCGCCTCAACGAAATTAAGAGTTATCGCGGTCTCCGCCTGCAATGGGGTCTCCCCGTCCGCGGTCAGAGAACCCGCAGCACGCATCGCGGAAAAGGCCCCGTGGTCGGAGTCATCAAGAAGGAAGCCACGGCTGCAGCCGAGCCGGCCAGGAAATAAAGGTGAATGCACGTGGGAGACATCCGAAAACCAAGAAAACAGTACACCAATCCCGCCAAACGGTGGGACAAGGACCGAATTGAACGGGAAAAAAAGATTATGGAAACCTACGGGCTCAAAAACAAGCGCGAAATCCGCCGCATTGAAACCCTCCTGCGCGGAAAACGCGAAAACGCCAAAAAACTTCTGGCTCTTCCATTGGCCGAACGCGAAAAACGATCCAAGGCCCTCCTCGACAGCCTGGGCCGCCTTGGCGTACTGCCCACCCACGCTGCCCTTGGAGACGTGCTGGGACTGACCATTACGGAATTCCTGGAACGAAGGCTTCAGACCATCGTATGGCGGAAAGGCTTTGCCAACACGGCCGGACAGGCCCGGCAGTTCATCGCACACGGGCACATCCGCATCGGCACCCATAAAACCACCAGCCCCTCTTACCTGGTTCCCCACGGAATGGAAGGAACCCTTGCCTGGACCAAGAAACCGGTCCTCGTGGAAGCCTCCAAACCCGCGGCAACCAAAGAAACCAAGGAAGACAAAACACTGGCACTTCAAAAAGAATTCGAGGCCGCCAAGCCAGTCGAAACCGAAAACCCGGTGGACAGTGAAGAAAAATGAATTCAGCCCCTCCCGCACCCACCCAAGGGGCTCCCCGCATGGGACCCCCCCGCGTACGCACCTATGATGGCCCCCGCAACCCGGACGCCAAAAAAGGAATCATTCACATTTACGCCTCGCACAACAACACCATCATGCTCCTCACCGACATCACCGGCTCCGAAACCATTGCCCGATGCAGCGGAGGCATGGTCGTAAAAGCCCAGCACAAGGAAGGAAGCCCCTACGCCGCCATGAAAGTGGCCGAAATCGTGGCCGAACGCGCCCGCGAAAAAGGAATCACCGAAGTGGACGTACGCGTACGGGCCCAGGGCGGAATCCGCTCCAAGACCCCCGGACAAGGCGCCGAAGCATCCCTCATTTCACTGACCCGAAACGGAATCCGCATTCACGCCATCGAAAACGTGACCCCCGTACCCCACGACGGATGCCGCCGAAAGAAACGCCACCGAAGCAAAAAGTAAGGACTGAACCATTATGGAAATCAAGGAACACCAAACCGGCCCCCAATACCTCGAACTCCTCGTGAAAGGAACCGACGAAGCATTCCTGAACGCCATCCGGCGCACGGCCACCACGCACGTGCCTACCCTCGCCATCGAAAACGTCTCCATTTATGAGAATTCATCCGTGCTCTTTGATGAGTACATTGCCAGCCGCCTCGGACTCACCTCCCTGCGCGCGGACCCCAAATTCCTCAAAAAAGGAGACAAAGCAGTCATCCTCCTCGAAGAAGAAGGCCCTAAAATGGTGCATGCCAAGGACCTCAAGCCCACCGATCCCAGCGTGGACGTGGCCTACGAAGACGCCCCCCTGCTCAAACTCATGGAAGGACAAAAAATCAAAATGGAAATGGAGGCCGTGGCCGGAATCGGACAGGACCACGTCAAATGGCAGCCCGCCAACGTATACTACCGGCACAGCGTCACCTTAAGCTCCAAGAAAGGCCTCAGCGAACTTCACGCCAAAATCGTGGAAACCAACAAGGACGCCATCCTCGAATACAAGGACCGCAAACTCGTGCTCTCCGACCCCAACGCCACTGACCTGTCCAACAAAATCCGCGAAAGCAAAGAAATCGAAATGGAATTCAATGACGGATCATTCCTCCTCTGCGTGGAAGGATTCGGTCATTACGCAACCGAAAAAGAAGTGCTCCTCAAAGCCGCCGAAGTACTTAAAGAAAAAACCAAGGAACTCAAAAAAGAACTTAAAAAACTTTAAGGAACAAAAAATGAATCAAAGCAGGGGTTCCCGAGCGGTCAAAGGGGCAGGACTTAAGAGTGGAGATGAAAGTTAAGATATCCTGTGGCTAAGTGCCTTCGGGGGTTCGAATCCTCCCCCCTGCACATCCTTACGTGAAAACATGAACACCGAAAAAAAACCAGCAGTCCTCAAGGAACTCAACCGCCGGGCCAAACGCCCCAACCGCCTGCGCACGGAAGTCAACCTCTGGAGACTCCAGCAAATCGCGGAAAAAAACCCGCAAAAAATACTGGCCGTTCCCGGAAAAGTCCTCTCCGAAGGGAACCTCACCGCGCCCCTCACCGTCATTGCCCAAAAATACTCCCAGCATGCCGCTGAAAAAATAACGAAAGCCAAAGGAAGGGCCCTTCTTTGGGCCGAACTCCCCAAACAAAAACCATCCCAGATCCTCATCATAGGGTGAAAAAACCATGACCATCATTGACGCTCAAGATCACGTGTTCGGAAGGCTCGCCAGCCACGTGGCCAAACGACTCACCAACGGAGAAAAAATAGACATCATCAACGCAGACCACATCGTGCTCGTGGGAACCCAGGAATCCGCACTCAACAAATTCCGCCCCCGCCACGAAATGCGCGCGCTCGGAAACCCTTCTACCGGACCCAAACACCCCCGCACCGTGGAAGGACTGGCCCGCCGCGCCATCTGGGGAATGCTGCCCCAGCGAACCACCCGGTTCAAGGCCGCACTCGCCAACCTCACCATCCATGCCCAGGTACCCGCCCACCTCAAGGAAAAACCCGCCGAAAAAATCCAGGCCGCCATGGCCGGCTTTGACCGCCCGCACGTATACTTAAAAGAAATCAGCCGCTTACTGGGGGCCAAACGATGAGTTCCAGAAAAAAAAGCATGCACATTAAATCCAAGCGAAAAGAAAGCGTGGCCCGCGCCGTAGTCCGGAAAGGAACCGGCCGCATCCGCATCAACCACCGGCCCATCGGAATGATTCAGCCCGCGGCCCTGCGCACCGTTGTTGAAGACGCCATTGAAATGACCGGCGAAAACGCCCATAAAGTAAACATGGACATCCACGTAAAAGGGGGCGGGAGCATCAGCCAGGCCATTGCCGCCCGCAGCGCCATCGCCAAGGGAATCGTGGAATTTTCCGGCGACGACGAACTGCGCAAAAAACTGCTGGCCTACGACCGCCTGCTGTTAGTGGACGACCCCCGCCGCGTGGAACCCAAAAAACCGCTCGGACCCAAGGCCCGGCGCAAAAAACAAAAGAGCAAGAGGTAATGCCATGATTATACCCATCCGATGCTTCTCCTGCGGAAAACCCATTGCGGCCGCCTACGAGGAATTCCGCCAGCGCACCGAAAAAGAAGACCCCAAAAAAGTCATGGAAGAACTCGGCATCCGGAAATACTGCTGCCGCCGCATGCTCATCAGCCACGTCAACCTCCTCGACGACGTATCCAAATTCAGTGTATGAACATGAACACCGAAGAAAAACCAACCCCTGAAATCAAAGAAGACTCTCCCGCCAGCGTGGACGACTCCAAATTCCTGGTCCCCACCGAACGCTACCTGAAGACCGGCAGCCACATCGGAACCAAATTCAAGGCTGGAGAAATGCGCAAATTCATTTTTAAAACCCGCAAAGACGGACTCAACGTATTCGACATCACCACCATCGACCAGCGCATCAGCGTCGCCGCCCGGTTCCTCTCCCGGTTTGAACCTCGCCAGATCATGAC
>JACRDJ010000030.1 GCA_016218635.1 Candidatus Iainarchaeum sp. | reverse complement strand
TCTTTGGCCATTCCGCTTCCCTTCAAAAAAGCCACGACCCACACGGTTCCGGGAGCCAGGCGAAAGAACGCTCTTCCTTCTTCATTCACCTTATGCAGGCGGACCACGTGCTTGCGGTCGCGAACCAGGCGCACAATGGCCACCGAGGCCTTAACTGCCGGTTTTCCGTCCGCATCCAGAACACTGACTACCAGTTGCCCGAACCGGCGTGCCAATGCCGGCGTATTCAGTTCAGTTTCTGACTCGGATGAAACCGAAGCGCTTTCCCACGAAATGGCTTCCGCATCCACGGCAGTCAGTTCGGTTCCAGCGGAAGAAAGTTCCTGAAGCGGGGCTTCATCCAAGTCGGAGACATCCCCGGACCCGCGTTCACCGGATTCCTGGGCCACCCCGAATGCGGCCAGAAGCAACAACAATACACCCACCAAAATCCATCGGTTCAAAAAAAACACCTCCCAACGTTAAGAAAAACACTAAGAGCACACCCTGTTTAATAGGTTTTTCCCGACCATCTGAATTCAACATAACCCGGATGGTGGCAGCCACCGGCGTTCTTTTAAACCTTAAGGGAGGAATAATGGGTTATATTAGCGTCTTTTTGGTTCATTCACCGATGACGCAATGATGAGGTGAACAAAATGGCAGAATTTGTTAAGTTTAGCGTGCCCTCCGAAGTGGAAAAAAGCCAGGCCGAGTTCCTGGAAAAAATCCGCAAGAGGGGAAAGATCCGGGTGGGAGCCAACGAGGTTACCAAGGCCATTGAGCGCCAGCGGGCCAAGGCAGTCTTCATTGCCGAGGACGTTACCCCTCCCGAACTGGTCATGCACCTGCCCATTCTCTGCAGGGAAAAAAACATTCCGTTCAGTTACTTCAAGACCCGCGAATCGCTGGGAAAAGCCGGCGGAATCCAGGTAGCCACCTCCGCATTGGCCGTCGTGGACGAAGCGGACATGAAAAAAGAACTGGAAGCGCTGCTTAAACGCATCGGGGAAATCCAGAAAGGTGACTGAACGTGGATCACGGAACGCCCGCTGAAGTGATTGAAATTTTAGGCCGCACCGGCGCGTACGGCGAAATCAACCAGTGCCTGTGCAAGGTCCTTGAAGGCCCTGAAGCCGGACGCGTAAAGCGCCGCAACGTGCGCGGAATCGTGCGCGTGCACGATGTCATCATTCTGCTCTCCACGGAACGGGAAGCCAAGGAAATCCGGGCCCGCTAAGGTGAAAAAAACATGAAATGCGATTTTTGTGGAAAGGAAATAAGCAAGGGAACCGGCATTACGTTTGTCCGCAAAGAGGGAACCATGACCCATTTCTGCTCCCGCAAATGCGAGCAGAACACCCTCAAACTCAAGCGCAAGAAGCGCAGGGTTCCCTGGACCCAGGAATACCATAAGGAAAAGAAAATCCGCCAGGGAGGCCAGTGATGGAACGCACACTGGTCATCCTCAAACCGGATGCCATAAACCGGGACCTCACCGGCGAACTGCTCTCCCGGTTTGAAAAAAAGGGCCTCAAAATCGTGGCCCTCAAAATGGAGAAACTGCACGAAACAAAACTGCGCGAGCATTATGCGCATCTGGCGGAGAAAGCATTCTTCGCCGAACTCATTGCATTCATGTCCTCGATTCCTTCCGTGCTGGTGGTGCTGGAAGGAAAAGACGTTGTGAACGTGGTCCGGCGCATGTGCGGGCCCACGCTCGGACGCGAGGCACTCCCCGGAACCATCCGCGGAGACTACTCCATGAGCACGCAGGCCAATGTGGTCCACGCCTCCGAAACGCCTGAAATCGCCCAGTCCGAAATCCGCCGCTTCTTTGCTCCGGCCGAAATCATGGATTACGCCAAATTCAACTTCAACGCCATCTACTCGGAAACCGAAAAAGGCATGAACCAGAAGGGGTGAGCATGAACCTCCCCGTTCAACGGCTTTCCCCAAACGCCAAACTCCCCGCCTACGCCCACGAAGGGGACGCCGGCATGGACGTATACGCCAGTGAGGAAGCCCTCCTCGCACCCGGAGAAATCCGGCTGGTCAGCACCGGCCTGTGCATGGCCATTCCTTCGGGGTTTGAAGGACAGGTGCGGCCCAAGAGCGGGCTCGCCCTCCAGCACGGAATCACCGTGCTCAATTCCCCCGGAACCATTGACGCCGGATACCGCGGCGAACTCAAAGTGATTCTCATCAACCACGGAACCGCCCCCTACAAAATCGAACCCGGAAAAAAAATCGCCCAGCTGGTCATCCAGCCGGTGGAACGCGCCCAGGTAATGGAAGTTTCCGGACTCGAAGAAACCAAAAGAGGCAGCGGCGGATTCGGTTCCACGGGAGTGGAATGAACATGATCCGACAACCCATTATCGTGGTCATGGGTCACGTAGACAGCGGAAAAACAAAATTTCTGGACCGAATCCGCGGAACCTCCATTCAGGAAAAAGAGGCCGGCGGCATCACGCAGCACATCGGAGCCACCGAAGTCCCCATTGAAGCCGTCAAAAAAATGGCTTCCACCATTCTCGAAAAATACCGTTTCAGTCTCACCCTGCCCGGACTGCTCTTCATTGACACGCCCGGACACGAGGCATTCACGAACCTGCGCCGGCGCGGAGGCAGCATTGCCGACCTGGCCGTGCTCATGGTGGACATCCAGAAAGGACTCCAGCCCCAGACCATTGAAGCCCTTGAAATCCTGCGCTCCTATCATACCCCTTTTCTGGTTACCCTCAATAAAATCGATTCCGTTCACGGCTGGCAGACCGCCCCCCGTTCCTTCACCGAATCCATGGCCCAACAGGACAATGACTCACTGAATCAGCTGGACACCAAACTCTATGAACTCGTCGGCCAGCTGGCCACGCATGGATTCACCACCGAACGCTTTGACCGCGTGCAGGATTTCACCAGGGAAATCGCCATCATTCCCATCAGCGCCAAGAACGGGGAAGGCATTCCCGAAGTGCTCTTATTCCTGGCCGGACTTTCCCAGAAATTCCTGGAAAAAAACCTTTCCATGGAAGAAACCGCGCCCGGAAAAGGAACCGTGCTGGAAGTCAAGGAAGAAACCGGATTCGGAAAAACCGTGGACGTCATCCTCTACGACGGCACCCTCAAAGTCGGGGACGAAATCGTGCTGGCCAGCCTGGATGGCGGCAGCATCAAAACCAAGGTACGGGCCCTGCTCGAACCCCGCCCCCTTGATGAAATCACTTCCCCCAGCAAGCGGTTTTTGCAGGTAACCTCCGTGCATGCCGCCAGCGGAGTCAAAGTCATGGCACCCGGACTCGAACACGCCCTTGCGGGCTCCCCCCTGCGCGTGGTCAGCGGGGGCAGCGAAGAAAAAGAAGTGCTTGAAGAAGTGGAACGCGTCAAAATCCACTCCGACCGCATTGGAGTCATCCTGAAAGCCGACACCCTGGGTTCCCTGGAAGCCATGATCAAATTATTCGAGCAGGCCAAAATTCCGGTCAAAAAAGCCGACATCGGCCAGATTACGCGCCGCGACATCATGGAATGCGAAGCCGTCGCCCACGAAGACCGCTACAAAGGGGTTCTTTTCGGATTCAACAGCCATTATGCCGCCGGAGCCCAGGAAGAAGCCGAAAAAAAAGGCGTTCCCATCATCAGCGGAAACGTCATTTACCATCTTCTTGAGGAATACCAGAAGTGGGCCGCCCAGGAAAAAGAAAAAGAGAAAAAAGAACTCCTGGAACAAACCGTTTACCCGGCCCGCGTCAGCGTGCTGCCCGGATGCATTTTCCGAAAATCCAAGCCCGCCGTCGTGGGCGTGCACGTTCAGGTCGGCCGCCTGCGGCCCGGCATCCAACTCATGAAAAAAGGAAACGTGATCGGAACCCTGCGCCAGATCCAGCGCCAAAATGAAACCGTTCCCGAAGCCGTTTCCGGGGAACAGGTCGCCATTTCCGTCGAGAAAGCCGAAGCCGGAAAAGACATCCTGGAAGGAGACGAACTCTTCAGCTATATTCCCTTACGCCAGTTTGCCAGGCTCCAGGAAGCCCGAAATACGTTTAATTCCGCCGAACAGGAGCTGCTGGAAGAAATTAAAAACATTGAGTTGACCAAAATGACCATGGAGGAGACCGCATGAACATCGTAGTATCCGACCCCAAGGGAAAAAGCTATTCCTTGAAAACCGACAACCCCGCCCCCCTGCTGGGCAAAAAAATAGGGGACCCCGTTCCCCTCGACGAGTTCGGCCTGGCCGGATTCGTTGGACAGATAACGGGAGGCAGCGACAAGGACGGGTTCCCGATGAGAAAAGACCTCGCCGGATCCGGCCGCCGCAAAGTGCTCATCTCCGTGGATGAACGCATCGGCATGCGCAAACGCCTCACGCGCCGCGCCAACCAGATTGCCGCCGACATTCACCAGGTTAACATCAAAATAACCCAGCACGGCCAACAGCCCCTGTCCGAAATCCTGGGAAAAAAAGAGGAAGCCGCTCCGGCGCCCGCCCCATGATATCCATGAAAGAAACCACCCAGGCCGAAGTCAACATCGGCGTCATCGGTCACGTCGACCACGGAAAAACCTCGCTCGTAAAAGCCTTAAGCGGAGAATGGACGGATACCCACTCCGAGGAAATCAAGCGGGGCATTTCCATCCGGCTGGGATACGCGGACACCGAATTTTTCGTCACCCAGGATGCGAAGGGAATCAAAAAATACTCCCCCCAAAAACCAACCGGGGAAAAAATCCTCCGCTCACGCAAAGTCAGCTTCGTGGACGCCCCCGGACACGAAACCCTCATGGCCACCATGCTTTCCGGAGCCGCGCTCATGGACGGCGCCATCGTGGTCATTGCCGCCAACGAAAAATGCCCCCAGCCCCGCACCGAAGAACACTTAATGGCCCTCAACATCGGCGGAGTCAAAAACATCGTGGTGGCCCAGAACAAAATAGACCTCGTGGATCCTGCCCGCGCCCGCCAAAGCAGGGACGAAATCCACCTCTTCCTCAAAAACCACGGTTACACCGGCATACCCATCATTCCCATTTCCGCGAACCGGGGCATCAACATTGACGCCCTCATTGAAGCCATCGAAGAAAAAATTCCCACCCCCGCCCGCGACCCCAAAAAAGACCTCCGCATGTTCGTGGTCCGCTCCTTTGACGTCAACAAACCCGGATGCGATCTCCCCAAACTCCAGGGCGGCGTCATGGGCGGCAGCATCATCTCCGGCCAGCTCCGCGAAGGGGACG
>JACRDJ010000029.1 GCA_016218635.1 Candidatus Iainarchaeum sp. | reverse complement strand
CTAATACAGTTTCGTCTGTTTCTTCCACAAATCCACCGGGGCCGGATTGGATTCAGACGGTTTTGCTTCCGATTGAACCGTTTTTTCAGCCGAAGAACTCTTTGTTTTCTTGGGAGTCACTTTCCGGGTTTCCTTTTTTTCTTCCGAAGGATGCACGGACTCCATGATTTTCTTCACCTTCACGGAAGAGGCCTCGGTTTCCAGCAGGAACGCCAGCTCACCTTCGGATAAATCCATCCCGCGCACAAAATCAGCCGCCCTTCCCTCCTGCGCCATGAACTGCCAATACGGCAGATCCGCGGAAAGAACCCGGCGAACGGAAGCATGCGTTTTTTCCCCGATTTTTTGGGCCAACCCCGAACGCAGATGGCGTTTTCCCATCGAACGCGACAAGGCAGACAAAATCAGGGGAAACTGAAACGGAACAAACCCTTTCACCGGATGACGGTTCGAAAGCGCAATCGCGGAAGTGCCCAGTTCCTCCGAATAACGCAGAAAACCATACTCCTGCCGGCGGAAAATGCGGCCCCTGAACATGTCCGAACGCGAAAGCCACGCAAACGCCTCCGCGCGCTCGGATTCGCCCACAATCTGGCGCGGAATGTTTTCCTCCACCCAGGCCGAAAGCATGTCAGAATCCAAAGAACTGCTTAAACGCGCTTCCCGCACCTGCTGAAGGGTTTTCCCATGAAAGACTTCCTTCATCACATTAAAGACATTCTGCTGGCGTTCACGGGAACCCACGGACTCCACCGCGGCCAGGGAAATGTTTCCGGCACTCGCCAGCGACTGCAAATCCAATAAAGCCCCCCGGAAATCCCCGGAAGAATTCCTGGCCAGGAGCTTCACGGCCTCTTCATCAAAAGGAATTTTTTCCTGCGCCAAAATCTCGCGCAGGCGGACGGCCAGCGAAAGGTAATTGATTTTCTTGAATTCCAGGCACAGGCATTTCTCCCGCAAAGGCGCCAGCTTCTTGTCCGCATAAATGTCATTGGCGGTGAGCAGGAGCGGGAATTTGGAGGAGGAAAGCACGGAAAGAATCGCACCCATTCCGCCCCGGTCAGTTCCCTGCAGTTCGTCCGCCTCATCCAGCAGAATCAGGCGCATGCGGCCCCACAAGGTGGCATTCACGCCCGCATGACCGGCCAGGCGCTCAATTTCGTCCGCAGAACGCAAATCCGAGGCATTCAGCTCCAATACATCCCAGTCCATCAGTTTGGCGGCCAGATACGCCAACGCCGTCTTGCCGGCCCCCGTAGCCCCCCACAACATCAGCGGCGGCTGAGGCTTTCCGTTAGCCCATTCCTGGGCCCAGGAGCGGACTTTTTCAACAATCTCACTGTTGCCCACAAACCCCTCCCAGGAAACCGGAAAGTACTTTTCAGTCCAGAGCATAATTACCTAACGGGTTATAAAAAGTTATTAATAGGAATTGCTGAAAACCAGAGGAAATCACATGAAAATCGGTCTTGTCGGCGCGCCTTCGAGCGGAAAAAGCTCTTTTTTTAACGCCGCCACCCTGCTGAACGTTCCGATGGCCCCGCACCCGTTCACCACCATTGAGCCCAACAAAGGAATCGGATTCGTGCGCGTGGACTGCGTGGACAAAGAACTCGGCGTTCAATGCAATCCCCGCACAGGCTACTGCCGTAACGGCACCCGGTTTGTTCCCGTGGAACTCGTGGACGTGGCCGGACTCGTACCAGACGCCCATCAGGGAAAAGGACTGGGAAACAAGTTCTTAAGCGACCTCTCCCAGGCCGACGTATTGGTTCACGTCGTGGACGCGTCGGGAACCACCAACGAAGAAGGCCAGGCCACCCAGGGACACGACCCCGTGCGCACCGTGCAATTCCTGGAGAACGAAATCAACCAATGGTACCTGCAGGTGATCCAGAAAAACTGGCCCAAATTCAGCCGCGTGCCCCTTGAATCCAAGGCCAAACTGCTGAATGCACTGGCCCAAAACCTCAGCGGCATCGGCGGAAAAGAAACATTCATTGAAAAAACGCTTCAAAAAACAGGGCTGATGGAGAAAAAGCTCGCGGAATGGACCCCGGCCGAAACCGAACAGTTTGCATTCACGCTCCGCGCGCACGCCCTCCCCATCCTGATTGCCGCCAACAAATGCGATCTCGGGGACGCCCCTCAAAACATTGAACGCATGAAGCAAACCTTCCCGCAGACCCCCATCATTCCCTGCTCCGCCATCTCCGAACTCTCCCTCAAGCGGGCCGCCAAAGAAGAAGCCCTCGAATACCTGCCCGGAGACCCCGCATTCCGCGAAAAAAAAGAACTCAGCGAACAGCAGAAAAAAGGACTCGCCTACATCCGCGAACAGGTGCTTGCCAAATTCGGCTCCACCGGCATCCAGAGCGTGCTCGAAGAAGCCGTATTCCGCCAGCTTCAATTCATTGCCATCTACCCCGGCGGAACCAAGAAACTTGCCGACGACCAGGGCCGCGTGCTCCCCGACTGTCTCCTCATGCCACCCGCATCCACGGCACTCGACTTCGCATTCAAGCTCCACACCGACATGGGAAACGGATTCATCCGCGCCATCAACGTCAAAACCCGCCAAACCATCGGAAAAGAATACGAACTAAAGCACCGGGACGTCATTGAAATCGTGTTCAAAGGCTAGACTTCCTTCCACACCAGTTCCCGGGCATTAAAGTACTTCTTTGTGAACTCCGCTGCTTTCTTCGGGTCAAACGGCTTGCAGGTGTACGCATCCACCGTGAATAGCGGCGGACTGGTCGGATACGAATAAAAATGACAGCCAGAGGTAATCCAGTGAATCCATCCCCCAAACCCCATCTCCTCGGCAGGATACGCGAACGGTTTTGAGAGCGGCCGCATGTTCACTTCCTGCGATAACGCCACCAGAAAGGACCGTATCTGCGCCATTCCCACAATTTTCTCCGTAGTTCCCTCCATGATAATCCGCTGACGGACCAGCATTGGTGCAAGATTTTTCATAATCAGTCCCCCAATATCTATGCGTGGCAGGGAAGGTAAAAAATCAGTGGTTAAAAGACACTTTAACCAAATGGTTAAAAAAACAAGGGCGCCTCCTGCATTCATGGATGAGCGGATCATACTAGAGGAGCTCGGCAAACGGGAGCAGACGCTCAGTGAACTGCATCAGAAGCTCCGCCACCAGACCGGCCACCACACCGTGCAGGCGCTATTCAAGCGGCTGCAAAAAATGGTGCACGAAAAAAAGCTCGTGAAAAAAGAAAAGCAATACGGGCTCTCCATTCCGTGGCTGTTCTCCAACAAGCGGTTTTTCGATAGGCTCTGCCAGCAGACGGCGCGGGGACCACAACCCGCCATTAACCCTGAAAGCCGGTATGGCGAATACGTATTCTATTCGCTTTTCGAGGCAGACAACTTCTGGAACGAACTGATCAACCAACTGGCCGAACAGGCCCGGAATAAAACAATCCTGATGAAAGAAAACTATTTCTGGTGGCTCATCCTGAACATGGGGTTCGAACTGATGACCTGGAAGAACCTTCAACGCAAGGGCTTTGACATCCGGTTCATTCTCCTCCATGACACTCCGTTAAACCGATGGGCGCGACAGATACTTTGCCTCAACGGTTTTCCGACGGAAATCAGGGAACAAAAAGAAAAACAGGACGCAGACCTCAACGTGTTCGCGCACGCCATCCTGGAAGCCGAGTACGACTCCGCGACCCGGAACCGAATCCGACACATGTTCCACCAATACCGGACTATTCAGGAAATCCCGCCCAAGACACTGACTGCATTCCTGACCGCCAAGGCCCACATCACCATCCGGGTGCATCGTGACCCGCTATTGGCAAAAAGCATTCAGCAGAGCATAGGGAAAACAATTCCGCAGAAACAAAGGAGATAGTCCTGTGAACAAATCATTTCAGCGGATTCACGACTTTCAAACCCGGAAATTTTGCAAAATCCCGTTCATTTTCCGTATAAATAAGGCGGACCCCATTCCGCTGCATGGTGGCGGCGAGGAGTGAGTCCCAAAAAGGCGCTTTGACCCTAAAACAATAATCCAACGCTAGTTGAAAATCCAACAAGTAATCCCACAGGACCGCCCCAAACGCCGTTTCAAACCCGAAAAGACATTCATTAACCAGCGCAGAGAAAACGGGTTTTTTTCGGGACATTACCGCAGAAAACTCCCGGAGGTTCTGCATCGCAACCACAAACTGGCCTGGACGGAGAGCTACTTGTTTCAGGAACCATTTTGCCCGCTCATGCTTTTCTTTATCCACGGCATCCAGCGCATACACCAGAATGTTGGTGTCAATTAACCCCATTTCATCGGCGATAAGCTTCTTCTCGGTCAAATTTTCCAACTCCCAGCATAAGGTCCTGGTTGGCCAGTTCCATCAAGCGTGCCAATGACTTTCGTTGCAACCTTTGTTTTTCCAGTTCAAAAAGCGCTTCCTCAACGGTCTTGGAGAGAGCCCCCTTCTTGCCTTCATTGACCTGCAATGCCAAACGCCGCAACCGCTTCTCGGATTCATCATTCAAAGACAACACCACCTGTTTCATTCCACCACCTAAAATAATTGCATAATTAAGTATATAATTGTTTCAGGAGGGCCTCAAGAAATAACCCCCATAGAAGATTAAACTGTTTCAGAAGCAGCGTGCCGGTGCGGAACCGCCCGCATTCACCGAACGCCCAGCTTTCGCTTCAGCAACTCGCGCGGAACATTCAGCGACAACAACATCGTTTTTCCCTGATTCCCCAGTTCCTTGGTCGTACGCGAAACCAGTTTCTTGAATGCCAGTTCCTCCAGCTTCCTGCGAAAAGCCCGCTCATTGAGATGATTTTCAATCTTAAAGTACTCATCCCGCAGACGGCCCGACGTCACTTCCCCTTCCAGCCCCGCCAGCGTGCGCAGAATGTCTTTCTCAAACGAATCCAGAAACGAAACGGATTTCATGATGGACACGGAATCCACTTCCACGAAGGCCGCCTGCAGGTCGGAAAGCTCCACCCGGGACTTTCCCGCCTTCTCCGCCAAACGCCCCGCCTTCAGCAGAGACTCGATCGCAATCCGGGCATCCCCGCCCGCCCTGGCCGCATGCGCCGCCGCCACAGCCACAATCTCCTTGGAAATCGCCTGCGGAAAAAAAGCCGCATCCGCACGCTCGGAAAGAATGGATTTCAGTTCGGAAGGAGAATAGGCCGCAAACTCCACCGACTCCTCCATCAGCGAACTCTTAATGCGCGCATCCAGCTGCATTCCAATGGAAGGATCATTCGAAATCAGAACCAGACAGATTCGCTGGGGCTGATACTCGCTTACCCGCAGCAAATCATAGAGCACCTTCGCCTCCGCGGGCAACCGCACCAGCTGATCCACTTCATCCAGAATAATGACCGGAACAAACTCCGTCTTACGCAGACACTCCAGAATCCGCTCAAACGCCTCATCCGCTCCCAAACCCCTCCGCGGAAACGGCGCCCCCAAAAAATTCGCCAAACGCACCAGAATCGACGCCCGGGAACCAAACTCAAAACAATTCACATACAAATGCTTCGCCCGGTCCGACTCCTGCTCCAACTCACGCAAAACAAAACGCGCGCACGAAGTCTTCCCCACCCCCGTGGGACCAAACAAAAAAACATTCAGGGGCTTCTTTCCCTTCAGCACCGGCTCCAACGCATACACCATTGTACGAATCTGCCGGTCCCGGTGCAGCAGTGCATCCGGAACAAACTCCGGATAGAGCACGGACTCCGCACGGAAAATCAGACCGTCACGGTCCTGCGCAAACAACCCCTTCTTCAATTAAAAGCCCCCACACCAGCACTTCCAAAAAAATTAATAAAAGAAACGAAAAACACAACCCAATAACCAGCAAACGGATTAATAAGCCACGGGAGGTTCCGTGCCTGTGCCACCAGTTTCGCCTGGTGGGTACGAGAACCCCGCTCCGCGGGAGTTGTGCTACGCCCATTTCGCCTGGTGCGGCTCTTTCGATCGCCGGTACCGAGTGCCCCTGCTACGCAGGGCCAGTACTACACCGACACGTCCGGTGCCGGTTCCGCCCGGCAGGAACGGTGAATTCCCTTCGGGAGACCATGCTCCGCAGGGACCGTTCTCAACTGAACCGGTTATGACACCCTTAGCAGAACCATTATTTAATCAAAAGGAGAAGAATGATGCATGGATGCATTCGGACTCAAACTGATTCTCTCCATGGTAGTCGGCAGCCTCTGGATTGCGTTAACCACGGTGTTTGCGGAGAAGTACGGCAGCAAGTTCGGCGGATGGGTGAGCGGTCTTCCCTTAACCTATATGATTACCCTGTTTTTCATCGGATGGACCCAGGGAACCCAAACGGTTTCTGCCGTGACCGCCATCAACCCGGCCATGATCGGATTCATTGCCGTGATGGTACTCACCTACATTCTGTTCCTGCCCCGCGGATTCTGGACCGCAATTAGCGCCGGACTACTGGCATGGGGATTACTGAGTTATTCCGTCATTGCCACCTCATTTGACAGCCTGCCCTACTCCCTCGCCATCTACCTGGTGTTAGCGGGAAGCACTTACTGGGTGGTTGAAAAAAAATGGCGCATACCCTCCGCGCACGGAAAACAAATGGCCTACACGATTCCAATACTGGCCGAAAGAGCCCTGCTCGGAGGCGCGATCATCGGGATGGCAGTCCTGATGACCAGGATAGGCGGGCCCATTATTGGGGGTGTTTTTTCAACATTTCCCGTTACCGTGCTTGGAACCGCACTCATCACATTCCGTGCGCAGGGCCCTGAATTCTCCGCCGCCGTGCTCAAGGCATATATTCCAAGCGGAACCAGCATCGTAGTGTATGGAGTAACCGCCCACTATGCATTTTTGGCACTTGGAATCGTTGGCGGAACGCTAATCAGTCTGCTGACCTCCGGAGCCTGCGCATATCTAAGTTATCGGTTCATTCACCATAAGATGCAATAAAACACCCTAAAAACCTTCAAATCACCTTTTTGGGTCTTTTCGGTTTTTCCCTAACAAAATGAAACAAATAAAAACGGTTCATGAAGGGAGTATAGCTATGGACTTCGAAGGCCTCACCCTTTCCCCGCCCGAACTCAAGGCCATTTCCTCCCCCACGCGGCAGGAAATACTCAAATGGCTCAATGAACGCAATCACACCCTCACCGAACTTGCCACCCGAAAGAGCATGGCCGTATCCAGCATGAAAGAACAGCTTGAAGTCCTCGAAAGAAACGGACTCATTTCAGCCATTGAAGAAGGAAGAAAATGGAAGTATTATGCGCTGACCCCAAAGGGCCAGCGCATCGTGGGCACCTCCCAAAAACCCGTGCACATTGCATTCATCTTTTCTGCGGCCGCACTGGCAATCATCTTCGGGGCCGGGCTCCTATGGATGGGGCTCAACCCCCTATTCCAGAATGCCCAGGATCCCGGACTGATATCCAACGGAATGGAATCCGCTGCTCAGACGGTGAATTCAATCAGTCAGGGTACGGGTACCCCCGCCATTCCGCCTGCACCGCAAACAGCCGGAATCCAAAAAACCAGGGAAATTCCGGGCGAAGACAGTCCTCAGCCGACTCTTCCATTCTATCTCAACAACGGGGCACCGGCAGCCGACCAGAATGAATGGATGGATGCCAACACCCCCATTGCCAATGGCTGATGTTCGTCAATTGACGAAATATTTATATGCTTTTTGACGAATAGCAGAGTATGGACCAAAAAGCCCAAATCTCAATTGAACTCATCATCATCCTCGCAGCCCTGGTGGCCATCGGACTGGTTATTGTATCCCAGCTCCAGAAAACCACGGCCAGCGGAAGCGCAGTCATCAACCAAAAAACCCAGGACATTTTCAACACCATCAGTGAAATCGGGTGAAAACCGGACAAATCAGCATTGAATTCCTGCTGATCCTGGCCGCCAGCGCCGGCATGCTAACCGCGTTTCTTTTAGGAACCCAGCAGATCCTGCAGGCCGCCCAATGGACCCAGGAAATCCAGTCCGCCCGGCAGTTCATGCAGGAAATAAAAGAAAGCACCCATAGCCTCTCCGCACTCGGGGAATCCTCCACGCAAACCATTCAGGGCAGCCACCACGGAGAATGGGAAATGGAAGCCCGGGAAAATAGCCTCGCCCTTTCCGTTCGGTTTAAAGGAAAGGAAAAAAACTTCACGATTCAGGCACCCATTCCCTTGCAGGCAAACCTGCAAACGGTTCCCGCTTCATTTCAAATCCGGCTAAGGCGGGAAAACGAACAGATTCTAATCGAACCCGCATAAAATGACGGAATCGCTTCCGCGGAGGACGGAACGGCATACACGGGCCGACCCCGCACAGGAATCACAGAAATGAATCATTTTCCCGTTCACGCGCAGTTCAAACCGTTCTCCTAAAACCAGCCGAGCATCACCCGCCAGCGAATCCGCACTCAGGGAATCCGAATACCCGCTCACCAGCAGCACATCATCCACGCCCAGTTCCACCCATGCAGAAGAACCGGAAACAAAAAAACCATTCCAGGCCAGCAGTACCCCCAACACCAGCAAAAAACCAATCACCCATTCCCACTCCATCATGCCCGGTTCCCCCCGCAGAATTCCATGCGCAGCAGGGCCTTACGCCACCGCGGCAGCTCCGCCACCCACACCAGACGGTTCACCACCCGGCAATCTGAACTTTCAGCAAACCCGGATTCGATCCGGCGGACCGCACCATCCGGAAAACGAAGCTCCAATGCATTCAGCCCCTCCGGAAAAAGAGTCGCATCCGATTCAAGTGAATCCCAGAGCACGGGATCCACCACCCCCCGCATCAC
The DNA here is from genome assembly GCA_016218635.1 of Candidatus Iainarchaeum sp. GTDB lineage: Archaea > Iainarchaeota > Iainarchaeia > Iainarchaeales > JAFGBZ01 > JACRDJ01. Next base: position 4,274 of record JACRDJ010000029.1, on the reverse strand, counting down.
CCGCTTTCGTTCCGGGTCCCACCACGCCAGGCCATTTCCCGGCGCGTTCACATCCCGCGCATGCAGCAGGGAAACGGAAACCGCGAACGTCTGCTGGGAATCCGCCACGCGCGAACGGAAATCCGTCCAGGAACGAACATGAAGAACCGCCTGCTCCAGCACCAGCAGAAGCACCAGCAGACTCACCAGCACCACCAGCGAAACACTCAGCAAGGAAAACCCGCGCATGCATTCACCTATCCAAGGCATTCACCGGCATTCCGGGTACACCCGCTTCGCACGCAACACTTTTCGAATGCAGGCCCTCCGCTTCCACTACCATCCGCCACGCCCTGCAAAAATCGGAGTGAATTCCCGCAACCCAGACCGCACCCCATTCCATCATCTTTCCGTTCAGAAAAATCAGTCCCCCCACCAGGAAGGCCACCCACACGCACACCGCCAGAAACGAAATCATAAACTCATACACCAGCACGAAATGATCCCTCCCGCTCAACAGAATAATCACAGGGCAGGCGAAATGAAAGCGAGAAGTCTTCCCCGTCCAGTTCACAGGAAAGAAACCGGTCCGGGGCCGTGCAAAAAAAAGAATAACGCATCCGGTACGAATCGGTTCCCGCCTTCACCCAAACCAGCGAACGCTCCGAGAATGCCTCCCGGGAAAAAGACACTCCGTCCCCGAACGCACACGGAAAAGAATCCAAAACCGCCATTACCGAATTCATCACCCGCTCACGCACCAGCAGGGGATCAAACAACCCGCTTTCCGCCGAAGCATCCAGCGCACTCCGCACCGCTTCATCCACCGCCTGCTCCAGCCATGCCCGCTCAAACGAAAGCGATTCCGAAACCGAAAAAACCGCGGACTGATATCCATAATCCTCCTTCATGAGCAAATCAATGCCTCCCAGGCCTGCCAGCACTACCGCCACCATCAACCAAAACCCCAGGGAAAGAAAGCCCCGCATACTCCAAACCAGCCCCCAAAGCCATTAAATAGTATTCGTCAATCAACGAATATCAATACGTTTGGTAAGGGAAGGGAACGGACCCCCCTGAACCATTTAAGGCAGTTTCCTTCAACCAAGCATACTGAAATGAAAAAACGCGAAATCAATGACCTGTTCATCAGCTGGCTGACGATCAGCCTGGCCTTCACATGGGTGATGAGCAACTTCAGTCTCATCCGCCTCGCCAGCGGGGGACTGACGGGAGGGTTCGAATTCATCAACATCCTTCCCATCGCCCTCATTGCCACCGGGACCGGATTCGTCTTCCATGAAATGGCGCACCGAACGCTGGCCAAGCATTTCGGGGCCCACGCCGAATACCGCATGTGGCCGCACATGCTCCTGATCGCCGCCATATTCTCACTCGTGCTCGGAGTCGTGTTCGCGGCCCCCGGAGCGGTCTACATTTACGGGAACAAACCCATTTCCAGAAAACAAAACGGGCTCATTTCCCTTGCCGGCCCCGCCACCAACATCGCTGTGGCCATAATAGCCATCCTGATGAACACCCTGGTTTCCGACCTCTACCTGGCCCGCATCCTTTCCGTCACCGCATACGTGAATCTCTTCCTGGCCCTCTTCAACCTCATCCCCATATGGGAACTCGACGGCAGCAAGGTATTCAAATGGAACCCGCTGGTGTGGGGAGTCTTCTTCGTTCCGCTGGCCGCATGGTTTTTGCTCTGAAGAAAAAAAAATCACGCAAAAAAAAAAAACCATTCTTGGGAAAAAATAACGGATTTTTTTGGAAAAAAATACAAAAAAACGCATTCGGCTGAAAAAAAATCCGCCCGAAAAAAAAATTCGCGGAAAAGAAACATTTAAATGCAGTTTAATTCTATTGAGAACATCAATTAAAGTTTTTTTTAATTGAAAAAGGGGTGAATTACCATGGCTGCAGCCAAGAAGAAAAAGAAGAAGAAATAATTAACTCATCATGAAAATGAATCCGGGGCTTAACCGCCCCCTCATTTTCTTTTAAAAAATCTCATTCTCCGAAATTTTCCGCTCAAAAAAAATAAGGGTTCAGCGAACGTAGGATGGTTTGAAGTCCGCCAGTTTTTTCCGGAAATCCGAATAGGCCTGGTGCGTTTCCTCCGAAATCGAGGCCGCGATTTTTTCCATGGCTGCCAGAAAATCCTCTTTTTTTACCTTGGAAACCACAAAAGAAGACTTCTGCAGGCGTATCAGGGAAGCCTCCCGAACCAGCCCCTCAATGTCGGCCCCGCTGTATCCCTGCGTCATTTTAGCCAATTCCGGCAAGGAAACCTCCTTATCGAGCGGAACGTCCTGTGTGTGCACGCGGAAAATGGATTCGCGGGCCACCTCATCCGGAGCACCCACCAAAATCACTTTGTCCACGCGGCCAGGCCGCAACAGGCCGGGGTCAAGGAGATCAGGCCGGTTCGTGGCCGCAATGAACACGACATCCTTCAACTGATCAATGCCATCGAGTTCCGTGAGCAGCTGATTGAGCATGCGCTCCGTGACATTGGAATCCGTTCCGTGCCCGCGAACGGCCGCAATGGAATCAATTTCATCAAAAAACAACACCACCGGGGAAACCTGGCGCGCGCGCTTGAAAACCTTCCGGACCCCCCGTTCCGATTCACCCACCCACTGGGAAACCAATTGAGGCCCCTTGATGGAAATAAAGTTGGCTTCCGATTCCGTGGCCACGGCGCGGGCCAGCATTGTTTTTCCCGTTCCGCTCGGCCCGTAGAGCAGAATGCCTCTCGGCGGACGGATTCCCATCTTGCGGAATGCCTCCGGCTTCTTCATCGGCCACTCCACCGCCTGCTTGAGTTCGCTCTTCACTTCCTCCAATCCCCCGATCTGCTCCCAGCGCACGTTGGGAACTTCCACGGAAACCTCGCGCAGCGCACTGGGCTGGATTTCCTTTAACGCGGAAGCAAAATCGTCCCGTTTGACTTCCAGGCGCTCCAGCACTTCGGGCGGAATGGTTTCCTCTTCCAGATTAATTTCAGGCAGGTAACGGCGCAGGGCCTTCATGGCCGCTTCCTTGGTGAGCGATTCAAGATCCGCTCCCACAAACCCGTGCGTAACGGAAGCAAAATAATCCATGTCCACATTCTTAGCCAATGGCATTCCGCGGGAGTGAATCTGCAGGATTTCCTTGCGACCCTTCGCACTGGGAACCCCGATTTCAATCTCGCGATCAAAGCGACCGGGCCGGCGCAGGGCCTCATCAATGGAATTAATGCGGTTGGTATTATGAAGCAGAATAGGCGTTTCTCCGCCAAAAAAAGCCTCTTCCTCGCAGCCGCACAAATCGTAAACGAAACCATCAAACGGCTTTTTCACAATGCGTTTAATGCGTGCCAGACCCTGCGCGGGTGCCTTTTTTTCCAACGCAAACGGATTGTTGGTCTTCCCGATGCCCAACCGATAGGCAAGGGTTTCACGCAACGGTTTTCCGCCGTTGATCGTTCTTCCCGCCGGGGCAACAAATGAATGAACATAAGACTTAATCCCGTGCATCCGGCAAAGCCAGTTCAGATCCATAATCAGTTGCTTGCTGACCGAAGTCACCTCCAAGCGTCCCTGCCGGTCCTCATACCCGCCCCCGTCAATGTACGCTTTCAAAAAGGAAAGAAACAGTTCCTTAGGCAACTCGAAAAAAAATGATGGAAGTCTTTTGTGGTGCGCCCCTTTTCCACAGTATTTCGCAAAAAAAACCGCGAGCGGCTTTTTATGATAAACCACATTGCAGCGGTTTTGGGTGAAAGTAAGCGAATCCGGCAGGACATTGAATACGCGCTTCATCGAATCCGAAACATCCTCAATCAGGCGGTTTTCCCTGGCACCAAAACAGAAATCAAGTTCGCTTCGGGAATATCCTTCGGCCAAATAGTACCCAAACAATCGCATTAAATCGGAAGACAAAGTAACCTCGTTCGGAATGCCCATTTCGTGATACTTACAAAAATAAGGCTTGAATCCCCCCTTTCTCCAGCCATACGCCGTTGTCACGTCCCTGCCGGTTGCCTGGGCTGCCTCCCGTGCACTCATCCGGCCGGCTACTGCCAATTCATAGATTTCCTGGGTGTTTTTTTCATAAACCGGAAGCACCCCTGAGTGGACCATCCCGCTGAACTCATGTGCGCGCACTTCAGACTTTGAAGTGGTCCGGTTGACTTTATAGGGCAAGTCCACCAATACGTCCTCAGTTCGCAATTCATCAACCCGCTTGGCCAAAATGCCCTGGCGGCTTCTCACAAACACCGAGTGATTGCCGGTAGT
>JACRDJ010000003.1 GCA_016218635.1 Candidatus Iainarchaeum sp. | reverse complement strand
TGTATTCCGGTACGCGCTGAAATCTGTGCCACGGTTTCCTCCGGATGCCCAACCCATGCCATCAGCACGCGTTCCTTTTTTTCAAGGATCGGAAGAAGTATTCCTTCTTTTCGAAACCGGAGGAGGATTCCCCGGATGGTATTCCGGGGCGCTTTGGTTATTCCCTGCAGTTCACGTTGAATGCGAAGAAAATCGGTTTCCAGTTCCAGTATTTTTCGCGGGCTTCTTTCGAAGACTTTTTTGACCTGTTCCAGCGTGGATTCTGCCGGTAAAATTTTTCCGGCTTTCACCAGTCTTCTTTTTACTTTCTGGGCATTAGTGGGCGTAATTCCCGTATTTTTAATGACTTCCCGGGGTGTGGCCAGTGGATTCCTTTCCCAGTATTCCATCGCCTCTCCCCGGGCGGTTTTTCTCTCAAAATACCCTTCTTTTCGGAGATCTGTTTTAATGGATTCGATGGCTTTTGCCGAAACACCGGTTTCGCGGGCGATTTCCTCGTTTCGGGGAATCGTTCCTTCCCGGATGCGTTCTCCGACATAGCGGGTAACCAATGCCATGCGAACCGTGACGGGTTTCACATTAAACCTTCGGGCCATCGCATCCATGCTCTCCGGAGACCGGAGGTTTCGCCGAAGCGTCTGCGCGAATGATTCTCCGGGAGCCTGTTGGGTGAGTACAAATTTTCCGATTCTGCCCGAAAAATCCACCGGCTCAAACGTTTCCGGGTGCAGCAGTGAAAAGCGTTCGGACGGAACCTGCCGGGGACTCGTGATCGTTACGGAGGTTCCGTCCTTACGGGTGAAGGTGAACGGAAGCGCGGATTTTTCTTTCGCCCGCGCCGGAATGGCATCCGTTTTCCGCAGTTCATGAATGGCCCTATATGCCTGGTTGGGTTTCATTCCCGGATGATTGGCCAAGATTTCAGATACAGACGGAACCCGGTTGTGTTCATTCAGGTGAGCCAGTACAAATGCCTTGGCCTCTCTTTTTCCAAGCCCTTTCGGTGGGAGGGGGGACATAATGGTTATACCGCCTTATTCTTTATAATTCAATTTCGCGGTTCAGTTATGTTTAATCTGACCAGTCTCCCCCGGTACGGGCCTGTCCCCGGATTGCATTTCCTTAAAATCTCTTTTTCATTAAGATTCCCTTATGCTTTCCCTTCGCCAGAAAACCGGACTCGCGCTGGCAACCGGAATGGTTTTTTTCTTTGCTTCCCTGGTTTTTCTGGAGACGCTTTCCCCTTCGTATGATCGTTCCACTCAGGTCATCAGTGACCTCGGAGTCGGACCGACTGCGCTGGCTTTCAATCTGTCCGCAGCAGCGCTGGGAATCGAACTCATTCTGTTGGCCTTGCTTTTCCGCAGAATGTTTGAAGGGGAACGGTTTCCGTTTTTTCTGGGGCTGGCGGGAGTGGGCATTCTGGGGGTCAGCGTTTTTCCGGAGAATGCGGGCTTCCTTCACCCGGTTTTCGCATTAATTGCATTCGTTTCCGTGGCCGCCAGTTCCGTGGCCGCCGGCCGGGTTTCCGTTCCCCCGTTCTCTTCATTCCTCCTGCTTTTAGGCGTTCTTTCCCTCACGTGGCTCGCATTGTTCCTATACGCGTATGCCTTCAGTCTGCCCGCACTGTTCGGCGTCGGAATCGGGTGGCTGGAACGGCTAATCGTGTACCCGTTCCTGTTCTCCGGAATGGGTTTCGGGGTGTATCTGGCCTTAATGGAAAAATGATGCCTGCTTGGTTATCTGTTCCAAGTAGGCGTTCAGTTCAAACAAGCGGTCCAGCCGTGAATGATAGTGCCGGGAGACGCGGACTTTGGCCGCCGAAGGCGGAATGTCCAGCAGGGGACGATTCAGGAAAGGGAATACTTTTTTTTGCAGTTCCGTCACATCCAAGCTGGCATAAAGTTCCTGAATTTCACTTAGATCTCTTTGCTGGTTTTCTGCCAGGATTCCGAATAAAATCCCCTTCATTTCCTTCCGGGTTCGGTTTCCTTCCTTTTCAAGGAACCCCGTGAGCCGGTTCCGGCGTTCCATCATTTTTTTGCCCGTCTTCTCCAGTAACCAGGCCAGTGGCGGGAGCTTGTCGCGGATGCCATTCGCGCGCGCTTCCCCTTTTATGGGCGTGAGCCGAAACGGCGTGACGGGGTCGTCGGGGTTCACCGGAAGAATGCTTCCGTCCCGGACCAGGTGGCTTTTGAGTGCACGGATGTTGGCCTGGTCTATTTTCCGGTCGGAATTCAGGAAAATGCGGGTGGCTTCCCGGACCGTCGGATGCGCGGAGGAATTGAAGTACACCAGCACGCGGTCCTTGAGCGTGATCCGGTTTGGAATTTCCTTGATGGCTATCCGGCGGGCAATATCGTCCTTGACGGTATTAAACGGGACTTCGGTTTCCTTTGAGATCCGCTGGACCGCGGCATCCGCATTTTCATAGTATTCAAAAATGCGCCAGGGCTTCTCCTGAAGGTGTTCTCCGATTACCTGCCGCTGACTGGGGCGTGGAGGCAGGAGGCCTTCTTTTCGCAGGAGTGTGATGGTGTTCTTGATCATGACGGGCGTGGCCCCGGTACTCCGTCCAATAATGCCTTTTACCATGGCCGGAGAGGATATCAGCAGGGTGCCCCATTCGGGGGCTTCCCTGAAGAATGCCCTGATTTTTTCACGCTGGGTCTGGCCCGGATTGGGAAGAATTCTATACACTCTCATTCTTTTTTTCAGTGGAACTATGGTGGAAGCCGGGGTTCCGGTTGCCTGGCTGACTGCTTTGGTCGTCGCGCCCGGGGTTTCGAACAGGTACTTTTCGGCCCGAAGCGAGCGGACGCTTCCGGGAGAGGCGCCGGTGGCGAGCGCGATTTGCCGGTCATTCTGCGAGGGATTTTCATGCATGAATTTGAGCACGCGGTCCCGCAGACGGATCGGCTTCCCTGTTTTTTGATGGATGGGTGTGGCCACGTAAGGCGGGATATCCGTGGACCTGATGGCAGTCCGAATTTTTCTGGTGCGGGGATCAAACCATTGCAGGGGGCTTTTCAGCGGCCGGACGCTCATATACCGGATATAATGCATTTTCCCTTTTTATGCGTGTAGGCCGGAAGCCTCCAGAGGGGCTTGAACCCTCGACCCCGTGATTACAAGTCACGTGCTCTACCACTGAGCTATGGAGGCCTCTGAAACGATTTTGGTTGAACAGAGTTTATTAAACTGTTGCAGGAAGGGGTAGCCTATGAGAGAATCCGTTGTCCGAAAGTATGCGGACCAGTATGCGTTGGGAGTAAAGGATGCCCGCAATTCCCTGGAACAATACAATTCCTTCCTGCACAATGCCGGAATTGCTTCCTCCGTCGAAGACCTGGTACGCGGGGCATTAACCCGAAAGCCATTGGTCCGGGTGATGGATGTGGGGTGCGGAAACGGTGGGTTTCTGCGGGACCTTAAAACTGTGTTCGGCAAACAAGTGCAGACGGTGGGCGTGGATTTGGTGAACCCCGAGTTCGAGCCGGACGAAATGCGGGTAGGGGATGCATTGGCCCTGGAGTTTTCTTCGGATTACGACCTTATTTTTTCTTTCCGCTCCCTGCATGAAATCGGGGAACCCGAACTCATTACCCTGAAGATTTATTTCGCGCTGGGAAAAGGCGGAAAAGCCTTCCTTTCATTCCGGACCGCCGACTTTTTGTCCGGCTCCGTGGGCCTGGCCGAAATCACCGAACACGAAATTTCATTCCTGCAGCGACTGGCCCGAGAAAAAAAACTGGCCGGATTCTCCGTGAACGTCAAAGAAGTCTTTTTCCCCCAACAACCGGATTCGGGCAAAAAAACCATGGCCGGCGTGAATGTGTTCCTCGAAAAGCCCTAAACGGCTTCATTGAAAATCCGCTTTTTCGGGATTTATTGGTTCGTTCAGTACCGGGAAATTCAGCAAAAGCCGAAGTACGGGTACGGTTAAGGTTCCCTCTCTTCAAACCCGATTATTTCCGGACATTTTCAATGGGGCCGCACTAAATGGCGGTTTTTTATAGAAGTTCCCTGCTTAAGCTCTTCATGCCCCGTTTTTTCCGAAAACGCTCCCAGAAAGTCGGACTGCTGCCCGGATCGCTGGTTCACGTGGGAACCGCTTCCGCCCGCCCTTCCCGCATCAGCGTGCTGGACTACTCGGAGAATTCCCTGGAAGAAAAACAGGCCGTTTCCCCCGCCG
>JACRDJ010000031.1 GCA_016218635.1 Candidatus Iainarchaeum sp. | reverse complement strand
TTTGATCTGTTCGGTGTTGAATTCAAACCCGTTCAGTTCCACGTATTTGGGTTTGGCGTGCTGGACGGAATGATCGCTGTATGGGAAGAATTTCACTTCTTTTCCGAAACAGGTGTAGCTGACGGCCACCTTGAGTTTTCCCATTCCGTTTAATACGTCCAGTTTCGTGACCGCCAGTTCCGTGAAACCATTCAGGCGCTGGGATAAGCGGAGCATGGGCAGGTCCAGCCAGCCCACGCGGCGGGGGCGTCCAGTGGTGGTACCGAATTCGGCACCCATGTCCCGAAGACGCGAACCCAGCCCATCCGTTAATTCAGTGGGGAACGGCCCTTCCCCGACCCGGGTCGTGTACGCCTTGCATACTCCAATCACGCGTTCCACGCGGTTCACGGAAATGCCGACCCCGATCGCAATGCCTCCGGAAAGCGGGTGCGAGGAAGTCACGTACGGGTAGGTTCCGAAATCAAGGTCCAGGAATGCGCCCTGGGCCCCTTCAAATAAAACCGTTTTTTTCTGATCCAGGGCTTCGCCGGCCTTAAAGGAAACGTCTCCGAGGTAGTGCGCGAATTTCTTGCCCAGCCGGGCGTACTCGGAAAAAATGCTTTCAGGCGAGTGCGTGAACTTTCCCGAATAGGCGTTCTCAATGATGGATTTCTTGACCGGGTAAAGCGCGTTGATTTTTTCCTTCAGGCGCGTTTCCTCCACCAGATCCTCAAACCGGATTCCGGTCCGGAGCGCGCGGTCCGCATAACAGGGCCCGATTCCGCGCTTGGTGGTCCCGATGTGTTTTTCGCCGTGCGCGGATTCCATGACTTCATCAAGCACGTTATGCCAGGGTAGAATGATGTGCGTGCGGGGATCAATCACCAGATCCACGCCGTCCCCGTCGAGGAGTTCGAGTTCTTCTTCGAGCACGCGCGGATCGAGTGCCACGCCGGCGCCAATCATGAGCTTTTTTTTGTAAATGACCCCGGAAGGAAGCAGATGCAGTTTAAGCTGACGGCCATCCACCACCAGGGTATGGCCAGCATTGTTTCCGCCCTGAAAACGGACCACATAATCGGCTTTTTCGGCCAGAAAATCAGTCAGTTTTCCTTTCCCTTCATCCCCAAACTGGGCGCCAATAACCGCAATTCCAGGCAAAAATAGTCCCCTAGAGTTGGGAAACGAGAAATTTTTAAACGAAACGGGAAACAGTTGTTTCATGAGATCGCTCCTGGTGGTTTTTGGTTCCGAATCCGATCAGGACATTTATTCGCCCCTGCTTTCAGAACTGCACAAAAAAGGCATTTCTTTTTCGTTTCGCATTCTTTCCGCGCACAAAACGCCCCAGGAACTGCATCAGGCTATTCAGACCGAAAAATTTGATCTGGTGATCTGCGGGGCCGGGCTCGCGGCTGCCCTTCCGGGTGCCATGGCCGCACAGACCCTTAAACCGGTCATTGGAATTCCCTGCCGCGGGGCCCTCGACGGACTGGATGCACTGCTCTCCATTCAGCAGATGCCGCCCGGAGTGCCCGTCATTGCAGTGGGCGTGGAACAGATTCAGTGGGCAGCCCGTCTTGCCAGAGAATTTCTGAATGCCCGGCTCACGGAAATCAATCTGCTGCGCCCGCAGACCATTCAGGAACAGATGCTTTTCTCCAAATCCAAGGAATTCCTCAATGAACTGGGCATTTCATTCCAGGAAGCCAACCAGCCCGCGCCCAACGCGGTTAATGTGCTGTTCAAGGAACTCCATCACCTGCAGGAAATACCCGAATCGGAATCCGTTCTTCTGGTCGTTCCGGCCATTCATCAATGCCATGCCCCGGATGCTATGCATTTATTGGAAGCCACCCGAAAGCATTACTGGGTGGGCATCAACAATTACCGTAATGCCGTGCTGGCGGCGGTTCAGCTCATTAACGGGAACGGATCATTTACGCCGGCCCTGCAGAAATACCGGCAAAAAAGCGGGGAAAAGGTGCTCGAAGCGGACCGAAAAACCAGCAGGGTTTAAAACCATTTAAGGAGAAAAATACGTATGAAATTCATAACTTTCCCCGGGATTCTTTTATTAATCGGAATATTGATTTCCGGCTGCACGCAGGCAAACACGGAACCCGCACCCGCTTCCACTCCGGCCTTAAATGAAGCGCCCAAAACGGAGATTGTTTCCCCGCCGGCCAACTCGCTTTCGGCCGGATGCGTCATTTCGCCCCCGCAGGCATTCTTTGAAGGAAACCAGATCACCGGGATTTCGGGAGCCGGACTCTACGGCGGCCAGTCCCTTTCGCTTCGCATGAACGGAGCCAGCTTTCTGGGAGTCTGCACGGCCACCTGCCGGAATTATGAGGCCAGCATGACCCTGCTCTCGGCGGGCGGAGAAGAGATTGCCACCCGCCCGGTTCATGCCGGAGACATCCTTAACGACGTTTT
>JACRDJ010000026.1 GCA_016218635.1 Candidatus Iainarchaeum sp. | reverse complement strand
CTGATTGGACTGGCCGGAACCACGATTGCGCCCTGGATGCAGTTCTACCTGCAGGCGGCCGTCGTGGAGAAAGGAATCCGGAAAGAAAATCTGGCATTCTCCCGAATTGACGTGGTCTTGGGGGCCATTGTGACCATGGTGGTCGCATTCTTCATCATGGTAACCACCGCCTCCACGCTTTACCCGCAAGGCGTCCGCATTGAAAGCGCCGCGGATGCGGCCCAGGCACTCGTTCCACTGGCCGGCATTTATGCTTCCTATCTCTTCGGGTTCGGGCTCTTCATCGCATCCCTTTTCGCGGCCGCCATCCTGCCCCTTTCCACGGCATTCATTGTATGCGAGAGTTTCGGATGGGACTCCGGCATCGACAAACGGTTCAAGGACGCCCCCCAGTTCTACACCATTTTCTCCGTGCTCATTGCCATCGGAGCCCTCACCGTGCTTCTGCCAAATTTTCCCATCATTCCCGTTCTGCTTTTCTCCCAGGTACTGAACGGAATCCTGCTTCCCTTCGTGCTCATCATCATGCTCCTGCTCATCAACGACCGCAAAATTATGGGAACGTATACCAACAGCCGGACCTTCAACGTCATTGCAGGCATTTCCATCGCCGCCCTCATCATACTATCACTCATTCTGGTGGGCAGCATAGTGCTGGGAATCGGATAGTTTTTCAAGCCAGCCATTCACGAACAAAAAACCTGTGGAGGAAAGCTCTCCGCTATGCGGCAATCCGGAGAACCGCAGGCCAGCAGGCATACGTCGGAACTTTCCAGAACGCAGTGCGGCGGGAAAGGAACATTGGTGGAAGTTGAAAAAGCATAGCAGGAACTTCCGGCCGGGCACGCGCGCTCCGCATCACAGGGCAAGGGTGCCGGGCACTCAAAAAAAGCGCAATTATTGCCGGCATCGCGTCCTACCCCGGTTCCATCCGGACAAAGTTTTGCATCTGCCGGACAAACCGAGTTGGACGGAGGAAGCGGAGCGGTGCATCCGCTTAAAACCAATAAAAACAAAACAAGCAGGAACAGGCCCAGCCACCGCATAAAAATACGGATAAGGAATGTTTTTTGGGAATTAAAATACTTCCGGAATGCCCAGGTCAGCTTCCGCGGCGGCGTTCCGTCAAATGCGTGCTCTTCATCCTGGAGGCGCCGGAAGGGCTTTTCGCGCACCCATGCGTCATGCACATGCGGTATTGAGCCCTAATAGGTTTCCACCTTAATACCGGGTATTCTGGCAAAATCCTTCCCGTTTCGGGTCACGATCACTGGAACATGGTTGGCCAGCGCAGTACCCGCAATCAGCAAGTCACCCATCTGGACGGATATGCCTTTCTTGCCCAGTACCCCTGAAACCTGACCCGCGGTGTACGCCGCAATAAAAGTAACGTCCAGGAGGCTTACTCTTTGCAGGAGCATGTTTAAGGCTGCCAGTTCTTCCTCGATGCGGGAACTATTCAAAAAAATTCCCTGCACCAGTTCAAATACGTTCACCTGGGTAGTATAAAATAAGGCCCCTTGTGATTCCAATTCAGCAAGCTTCCGTTTGGCCGGATCTTTTCCCCGCAGCAAATCAATCAAAATAGTTGAATCCAGAATCACCATTCCAGCGGCCTCCATTTGACACGGCCCCGCTCAATCGCATTCAATCTTGCCTGAACATCTTTTTCAGTCAAATGGGACCACAGACCGGCACATTCCAGAATACTCCTGGGACGGTTCTTTGAAACCCCGGCCAGACGGGAAAGCAGTTCCGTATAGCTTTCCCTGGGATGCTTCAGCCGGGCCAATGAGGAATGCACCTCATCCGAAACCATGATTGTTTTAGACATACCAATATACAGATATGTATATTAATTTAAAACTACCGGGACGGCGGGCGAAACCGGAAACTAAGTCAGCTTCCGCGGCGCGGTTCCGTCAAACGTGTGATCTTCGTCCTGGAGGCGCCGGAAGGGCTTTTCGCGCACCCATTCCTCGTGCACGTGGGCGACGAGGCCCGGAATGCGGCCGATGATGAAGAATCCTTTTCCCAGACGCCAGTCAAACCCCATTTCGCTGATGAGGGCGCCGATGCAGCCGTCCACGTTGAGGCAGAGTTTTTTTCCCAGCGATTTTTCGAGTTCGGCTTCGAG
>JACRDJ010000002.1 GCA_016218635.1 Candidatus Iainarchaeum sp. | reverse complement strand
TCTTCGCCAGCCATAATGTAGGGAAACTCGTGTCCGATAATTCCGGAAAGAAAAGGAACATCCCGGGGAAGCACTTTAAGCAGTTTCATTTCATGGACCCCACAAACTCGTTGATTTCCTTTTCAGAAACCGCACAACCCCCATACTTTAATGCATACAAGGTGGCACTTAATGCTTCCGGGTCCGTGCCAAGTTCCTGCTCCAGAATGCCTTCCTGGAATGCGAGGGCAATCAGTTCAATGGAGCGGAAAAACCGCACGTCTCCCACCAGTTTCTTAAGCCGGGAAAGCTCGCCTTGATCAATGTCCACATTCACCTCATTGCGGGCGGACAGAATCTCGCGCAGGCGCTGCGGGGACTCAATGATCATGCGGGCCGTGCGCTCATCAATGCCCACCGCATGCGCATCCACCTGCCGAAGCAAGGCCAGCGTGGCCGACTCCCCCAAGTGCATTAAATGCAAGGGGTTTCCCCCAATCCAGTACACGCGGTTCGAGGCCTCCAGGATTTCCTGTGTCAGATGATGGGAATCCGCATCCAACGAAACCACCTCAAACGCGGAACCCGAAACCAGTTTCTTGATCCGCAGCGCATTCAACTCAAAGCGCTTAATGTCCATGGGCGTATTCACGGATTCCTGGATAACTTCCTGGGGAATCACAAACTTCAGGTTCTTTCGGGAAGCCAGTCCTTCAAACACATAGGAAAGGCCTTTCTCGGAAATACAGATCAGGGTGCTTGAATCCAACACCATGCGGGTTACCATCATTAGCCCCCTACCAGCGCCTGCAGTTCGCGCACGCGCTCCCGAATCGACTTAATGCCCTGCTGTTCGTCATGAATGCGGGTAACCCCGATGTAATTGAGCAGATCATCCTGGTTGGCCTGCGTGAGGTTAGCGGCCGCCTGCAGGGAGAGACCCAGCGCGTACGCCGTGGAAGCCTGCTTGAGCTTGGCTTTCTCCATCAGGTTCACGACAAACAACCCAATCGAGGAATCCAGGCGCGCGGTTTCCCCCACAATCTTATCCAGCGCGGCCCGGCATTTGCGGACATTCCCATCATGCAGGGCCGCAATGGATTCATCGAACAGCACCCCAATCCGCTGCTGCACCGCCGGCCACTTCGAACTAGTCACCACGTGCCGACGGGAAAGCATTTTCTCCAACGCATACGTAATCAATGAAAGCTGGGCCATCAGAGGATCCGAGGAAAAAACGGCCCGCTCAATGGACTGATGCGCCAAATCCCCCAGTTTTCCGGAATTCGATTTCGCAAACGCATCCCGGACCGATGAAACCGATTTAATGAGGTCTGAAAGCACGAACAACCCTAAACAAAACCATTATTTAATTTTATGCCATAAGGGTCTTCATGCGGATTTCAGGACTGAATGAAACGGACACGGCCGCCATCATTGAACTCGAAGAAAAATGCTTCGGGCACACCTACGACCTGCCCCCCCTCACTCCGGCTCAAATCCGCGAAATTCTCTCGAACGGATTCATTTACGGAATCCGGAACGGAAAACAGCTGGCTTCCGTCATTGACATTGAATTCCGAAAACCGGAATGGTACGTGAACGGAATCTATACGCACCCGGACCACCAGCATCAGGGACTCGCCCAACAGCTGCTGGCACGGGTCATTCTGGAAGCCCGGAAAAAAAAAGTTCCCAAAATAACGGCCACCGTGCATCCCCATAATGCCACCAGCATCCGCTTGTTTGAAAAAAACGGGTTTTTGAAAACCCGCTTCATTCCCGACTGCTATGGGCCCGGAAAAGACCGATTTGTGCTGGAATTAAGGCTTCAAAGGAAAACGCCGGTTCAAAAGCCGGCTGCAAAAAAACGCAAGCGGTTAAAATAAGTTTTATTTCCCAATAGAACATGGAATTTGAATTCAGCAAAAACCGGATTGTTTTTGAAAGAGAACTCTCCTATCTCGACAGGCTGGTCATTCAGTTCACCAGAATCCTCGACCAGACCGGTGTCGAATACGTAATCATTTCAGGCTACATTGCCATTCTGTTCGGAAGAAGCCGGAACACGGAGGACGTGGACCTCTTCATGGGGGAAATGCCGTTTGGGAAATTCAGGCGGTTATGGGAAAAACTGGAACAGGAAGGATTTGAATGCATTAATGCCTCCGGCCCCCAAAACGCCTATGAGGATTATCTCAAAGACCAGCTGGCCATACGGTTTGCGGTTAAAGGAACGTTCGAGCCGAATTTCGAAGTCAAGTTTCCGAAAACAAAATACAACCGGTATTCGCTTAACCACAAAATCGAAGTAATACTCAATAAGCAGAAACTGATGACTTCAGAACTGGAACTGCAGATTGCCTTCAAACTGCATTTAGGGTCCGGAAAAGACTTTGAGGACGCCCGGCACCTCTACCGGATTTTCGGGGAGAAATTAAATAAAGAACTGCTCCAAGAACATATTACGGAACTGAATGTTGAAAAAGAAGCGGAGAAAATATTATGGAAAAAGTACCAAAAATGACCGCACGGGACCTCAAAGAACTAAAAGAGGAAAAAGAAAGGATTTTTGAGGAACGCCTGCGGTTCATTGATCTCTACACCGACTGGCTCAAAAAGACCCCTAATCGGATCTGGAGCAAACAGCACGCGGAATTCCTGGGAAAATAACCGCCGGCCATGCACCGCAGAAGCACTAGTTTTGGCCGGACGAAATAGCGAAGCAGAGTAAGGCCCGTGCGTAGCACGGTCCATCGTTCCCGCCTGACGAAACAGGCGAAGCATGGCCCTCCCGAAGGGAGTCCCCGTACCGCCGAGGTTCCTGCGGAGAACGTTTCCCTGAAAGGGGTTCACCGTTGCTGCCGGGCGGAACCGGCACCGGACGTGACGGCGGGGAGAGCATTTTTTAACCCCAATTTCCTTTAATTACACCATGAAATGGCTGGGGTTTGTGGCGTTGTTAGTGCTGCTGGCGGGCTCCGCGGCGGCAGTCACTTCCCTGGAGGCCATGAAATTCATCCGCGAAGAAAACCATTTCCTGCTTCCGAATGAAGCCCTTGAACAGCCCGTGCAGCCGATCGCTTACGCGGATAAGACCTACTGGGTGATTCCGGCCACCGCCGAAGAAAACGTCATATTGTACTTTGTGGTGCCCACCGGGGAAAAAACGCTTTCCCAGGACAGCATTTCCTCCCGTGCCCTGATCAGCACGGCCCAGTTCCTGCGTGAGTTTCTGAACGCCCGCAATCAGTTCTCTCAGTCAACCGCCAATGAATGGATCATTTCCCAGAATCACCAGCGCCAGCTGGAATCGCTTGCCAACGTGGCATTCAACGAGGAATTCGAGCTCAACATCATCGGAACCGACCTCAATTCCGCCAACGGCCAGACCCTGGTTTCGGCCGCCAAACGCAAACTCCAAAACCTTCAGGAATCCATGGCATTCAGTTCGCAGGCCATTGCCTTGGCCCTGCAGGCGGAAAGCGATTTCCTTTCCAAACCTTCCACGGAAAGCCCCCAGCAAATCCGGGATGCATTCAATGCCGCATTTGACTCCATTCAGTCCACCGAAAACAGCCTGGATGAATACATTCTTTCCGTGAATGCCCTCAAGCAGTTCATTTCCACCTCCAATCACCCCCGTGCGGCGCAACTCATCAAGCAGGCTGAAATCGCGTTAGAGCTTCCTTCCAGCATCCGCCAGTTAAGCAACAACGCCCAGGCCATGAAAGCCTATCTCGATACTTCGTATGCAACCGTGTCCCAGCTCACCGACCAGTTCATTGAACTGGTTTCCACCCGCCAGGAACGCAGCCAAACCTATTCCCTGCTTTACGAACCTGACACCGAAATCCGCCAGAAAACGGGGCAAAAAATCTCTTTGTCGGAATTCGTCGGGTCCATTCAGGACAAAAGCCAGCGCCCGTACTGGAAAAACCAGGAAAAAGTAGCCAGCCTTCAGGACAACTGGGACCAGGCCGAAAAAAGCTTCCGGCAGGAGAACTACGAACTCGCCCGCCGCTACGCGCAGGCCACCAAACGGGATGCCCTCACCGTGTACACGGACGGATTTCCACAGGCCCCTAAAACCGACAACACCATTCTCTTTTACGCGGCCGGCGGACTGACCGTACTCCTCATCGGGACCTATTTATACCAGAACCGGCATAAAATAATCCAGAAGGAAAATCCATGAAATACGCCATCCTGCTGGGAGTGCTGTTTCTTATAAGCACCGTTCAGGCCGTCAGCATTTCCATGGAACCCGCCGAAGAAAACCCGCTCTCCCAGATACCCGTGCTTCAGGCCACGCCCTTCATCGTGCGCGCCACCCACGAAGGACCCCAAACCCTCACCAACTTCTATTTACGCATTGAAACGGATCCCGGACTCAAGATCATTGAAGACCAAAAAGAAATTCAAAGCATTAACCTCTCCCCAATCACCCTGGCCCCCCACAACTTCTTTCAGCGCACCATTCTCTTATACCCCTCCCAAAACGAAGCCAAGGAATACACCGCCACCATCACGTACGGAGAAGGAGAATTCACCCACCAGACCCGGTTCACCATCCACTCCCTCGCCACCGCACTCCAGCTCACGCCCACCCTCAAATCATTCTCCGCACTCCCGGAAACCGAAAGCCTGCTCCTGCTTGACTTGGAGAACACCTCCAAAACCCCCTTGACTCACCTGCGCGTGGAAATCCTTCCCGGCCCATTCTTTGCCCCCAAGGGAAGGCCCTTTGAATTAGACAGCCTTGACCCCGGACAAAAAATAACCGGAAAAGCCATGTACGCGGAAACCCTCCAGGAAGTAGTCACCCCCCAACCCATCACCATTCAGGCCACATTCCAGGAAAACGGAAAAACCAAGACCCTCCAATACCGGGTAATCACCGAGCCCCCCAAGCAGGACAATTTATTCACCGGCCTGGCCGTAATCGTGCTCGCCG
>JACRDJ010000025.1 GCA_016218635.1 Candidatus Iainarchaeum sp. | reverse complement strand
TTTTTCAGGATTTTCTGAACGGTGTCAATATTATCCAGCTTTCTGGCGTAGTCCGTCAGAACCATCTGAATGAGCCCCTTTTCGTCCTCAATGAATGAACAGTCCACATAGAGGTATGGAACCCGGTTTCGTTCCAGTGCATTGATGATCAGGGATGTTTTTCCATACCTTCGGGGTGAAATGATTACCAGGTGCTGATTGGAGTCAACCAGTTCCCTGATTTGCTCTATTTCGGGTTCCCGGTCACAGAATTGTTCTTCCCGGACAATTTTTCCAAAAACGAACGGATTTTCCGGCATACGCTATAATTATACCGTTTGGTTTAAAACCGTTTGGTATAATTTGGCGGTGGGTGAGTTCCCCTTTAAGGCCACATGTCCGGGGTTTCAGAGTCCCGCGATTTTTTCCAGTTCTTCGAGGTCTTCTTCTTCACTGCCTTTCTTTTTGGGTTTGGCGGGCGCGGGTTTTTCTTGGAATGTTTTTTTGGGTTCCTTTTCCGTTTCCTCCTCAGTGGTTTCTTCCTCATTCTCTTCTTCGGTTTCCTCTTCAAGGGGTTCTTCCGTTTCTTCTTCCTCTAATTCTGGTGATTGCGTTGTTTTTTTGGGTTTGGGGGCGGGTTCTTTGGCGGGAACCGGAGCCGGCGGGTTCGCGGTGCGTTGCTGGAGTCTTTGTTCGCGGCGGCTGATGACGGGTTGCGGTGCGGAAGCGGGTGATTCTGTTCCCGGACGTTCCTGCATGCGTTGTTCGTGCCGGCTGGCGGGTGCCGCGGGGGTCTGGGTTTCTTTTTCTTCGGATTTAAGCTGTTCGATGACGTTGTCCGTGATTTCCTGCACTTCGTCTCCGGCGGGTTCGCGGTGTTTTTGGCTGCGGAATTCGTTCACGTGGTGCTGGGCGAGTTCTTCGGCCTTGTCCCGCATGTCGCGTAGCTGCTGGAAAATTTCGCCGGATACTTCTGATGGGTTTTCAAAGATTTCTTCGGGTGTTTCTCCGCCCGCAGTTTCCTGCAGGGTTCCTTGCTGTTTGCGGGCAAGGCGGCGGGGAAGGGGCTGTAGGGATGTTTCCTTGAGTCTGGCGGCGGAGCGCAGTTGTTCGAGAAGCGTTTGTTTGAGGCGCTGGGTGCGGTGTTCTTCGGTCGGAGGTTCTTGGGTTCCGGATTTCTTTTCGGATACGGGTGGAGTGATGGTTTCTTTTTTTCCGCTGAATCGTTCAAAGAAGGAACCGAATGCCTGGACGGGGTTCTTCCACTCCGGCTTATTCGTAGCGGATTCGGCGGCGGGAGCAGGGGTTGCGGATAGGGCGCTCAGCGGGGGAATCTTAATGGCTCGTGAATCTGCGGCTGCCGGAGTTGGGGGTTGTTGGGTCAGGGGGGGTGCGCGGAATTCGGTTGACCGGGGTTGGGGTGTGAGTGGTTCAGGAATCGGTTTTGGTTCCGTCTGCGCGGGTGTTTTGAATGCGGGTTCGCGAAGGAGGTGTTCTTGGATGGGAACGGAGCGGACGGGTTCGTTGCCCCGGATGGGTTGGGGGAATGCAGGCGCGTTTTCCGGAACGTTTATTTTTTCGAGTGCGGCCTTGATTTGGGTGAGTTGCTGGGTGGAAATTTTTTTCCGGGAAACGAATTCGGGGTCCTGGTGGATTTTTTCAATGGCCTGGGTGGCAATGGCGGCCGGGGCGGAAGGGCGGAGTGCGGGCTTTGGAAGTTTTATGGCCGGCAGGTGTATGCGGTTTTTGATTCCTAAAATGACGGAAGCGGAAATGAATGCGGTGATGGGGCCGGCGCTGGCCGCGAGGGGGAATGAAAGCAGGTGCAGGTTCCATGCCGCGAATGCGAGTCCGCCGCTGATGGCTACGTAGCTGATTCCGGCAATGACGGCCCACCCGAACCGGAATTCGGGGGAGAGCTGGATGATTTTGGGCCAGCCGGTCTTCATGAGCAGGTACCCGATGGATGCGGATCCCACCAGCAGGTATCCTCCGGTTGCGGCCCAGATGAGTTGTTCGGTGAATTCCATGTGCTTGGCCCCTAACGGCACTAATTTATAGGAGTACCATTATTTTCTTTTTAATGGATATAAATGTTTTCCTTTTTGGGCTCCTGGATGGTTTGTTTTCCCTGCTGAAGGGAACTTTGCTGAATTTTCCGCTGGTGCTGGCCCTGGTTTTGGCGGGGGTGGGCATTCACCGGTTCGTGCGCGCGCGCTGGAAACTGGCCTGGATTCATTCGGTTTTCATTGCGTGCGTGCTGGAATGGTTTGCGTTGCTGGTGGTTCTGTATTTTGTTCCTTCTTTGAGCCTGATTGGTTCCGCCGGAAACCTTCCGGCCGCCGTGGCTTCCCTGCAGGCACCGGGATGGGTGATGGCATTGCTGGCCCTGGTCCGGCTGGGGCTGGTGGCGTCCGTTTTGTCCGTTTTGTCCCTGACCGGCGTTCTCCTGGGTGCGTTCGTGATGGAGTGGCTTAAGCGGGGAATTTCGAATTTCTGGATCCGTTTCGGGGTGTCCGTGTACGCGGTTCTGCTGATGGCATTCGCGTTCTGGCTCTACGTCTTTCCGGGGCTTTTTTTGGCCCTCGTTTACTTCGTGTATTTCTGGCCGCAGTGATTTTATAATGGTTCACGCATTAAGGAATAGGCGAAAGTCATGCGTTTGAACGGGCATCAGCTGATGACGGTCTGGATTGTCTGGCTCCTGCTGGGTTCCGGCTTCGCACAGTCCGCAGATTTTTCTTCCCCGGCTTCGGACCCGGTGATTTCATCCGTTGCGCCGGATTCTTCGGAATCAAATTCATCCCGGATTCTGCTGGCGGATGAATTGGTTCCCTTGGAGGAAACCGGTTTGCCCCCGGCTGACCCGGGCACGGTTCCGGAAAACGGAGTGCCCCCCAACGCCGGAATTTCCGGTTCACCCGTTCCGGCATTTAATTCCGCCCAGTATGGTTTCACGCAGCCCTCCCAGCACATGTGCCTGGCCAACAATCTTTCAGACACGGACGCGGCCAACATTCAGAATTTACTGCGCAGCGGGTTTGCGGGAAACAATTATGTGGGCCTGGGACCGGACGGAAAGCCCATTTTGCCCAAGCAGCCTGCCGCGGGAGGGGATGCTTCCCAGAAAAAGAACCCCAAGCTTTCCCTCATTGAAGCCGATGGCAAGGGGGCGGCCGTGAAAGTGGATGTTCCTGCCGACCCCTTTGAGCCCGCGCTGATGTCGCAGTGGCTGAACAATTACGTGGACGGTTCGTTTTCGTACGGGCTGGTGCTCAATGATTCCCTGCGCGTGGGCCGATGCAAGGCCGGCATTGAAGACAAGGACTGCGCGCTGAACCAGGGAGGCCTGACGTACCGAAACAGCGGGGCCGGCATTGTGGCCGACTTCAAGAACGTGGGCCTGGATGTTTTGAAGGCCGGGGAGGCCAGCGGAGCCACGGAGTGGCTGAAGGAAAAAAAGGATGCCACCCTGAATTTTTTCGGGGCGGACGTGGACCTTAAATCCAGGGACCTGGATTTGGTGCGCGTGATGGCCCAGTCCGGCGACATTAACCGGCTGACGTATCAGACCCTTAAACGCAAGGAATCCAGACTGATTCCCAACAGTATCAAAACGGATGATTTTTCGGCATTCATGTCCACCAACTGCGGTTCGTCCGCGGACTGTTACATCAACACCTATTCTCTTTTTGACAAATACTTCAATTCGTGGGGTTCGTTCGAGATGACTTCTTCCACGTTTGCTCCCGGCCTCTACAACGAAGCCAAACGGTTGTTCGGGTTTGCGGGAAGAAAACTTCATTTCCTGCGGGGTTTTAGGGACAATCTCCTGCGCCGTCTGCGCGCCAAATTTTATTCCTATGACACTTTTTTGGGTCAGCAGCTGGCATACCGCCTGGAAAGAAACATCACCACCGGCATTCCGGGGTTGCGGCAGTGGTGGGCCACGGATGTGGGCGCCAACCACGATTTGCTGAAAACGTGGGCCTGGCAGCGGACCTGGGGAAAGGCCACTGCTCCCGGCGGATTCATTCACAACCTGCAGGTGAACGGATCTGTGGAAGAAAAAGCCAAGATGCTGCGGGTTACCAAGGACCTGCTCACGCACGTGAAAGCCAATCACTCCAAAGTGGAACTGGCCCAGAATGCGTATGAAAAGGTGCTCAACCAGTTCGGGCGCGGTTCCCTCCAGGAAGAGACGGCCATGGTGCAGTACGGGCGGGAAATGGCGAGATGGATGGGCAACATTGATGATGTAGGCATCAACATTGATGCCCCCGAGTGGGCGGTCAAGGACGTGTTCACCGGATTTTATGACAAGGGAGTCCGGCAGCTCAACACCAAGGAAGTCGTTGAACTCAACGAGGACCCCCGGCATATCCGGCGGATTCTGGATGAATTCGTGGACAACGGGGACTGGCGTAATTTCAGGCCCGGCGGGAAAGCACTTGGAAATTTCCAGAGTGAATATGAAGCGGATGAGGCCGGCAACATGATTCTCTATCAGTTTGACGCCGAAAACGCGGCGCCCGGCAGTCATCTGGGCGTGCACGACATTCCGCACTCGATTCCGCGGCGCTCCAAGAATTACTGGATTCAGGACGATTACGGAAAATACCTCAAGTACACCCAGCACAACATTCCATTCATTCTGGGCCGAACGGGCCCCAAGACGGAAGTGTTTGACGGAGCCTGGGGCAACCAGCAGGTCATGCGGCCCGTGGACTTTGCCCGCCGCCTGGTGAACGGCCGTATCCGCTCCAACCTGCGGCTGATGGCGAACTGGAACATTGAAGACACCATGCTCGATTACCTGCGCGCGAACGGATTCGTTTCACGCCGGTACTGGTCCGCGCTGGACAAACTGTTTGCGCAGGAGCAGGAACTGGTCCGCAGTTATTTCACAGTAAAGGGCGGGGCCGCAATTACCGCGTATCCTTTCGCGTACTGGTGGCTCAAGCGCGGGGGCGGACAGGAACAGCTTTCCTTCCTGCAGCTTCCTGACACCTGGACCACCGTGAAATTCGGGCTCGGAGACGACAAAATTTTCAATGACGCCTACCTGGACTTTTTTGCCAACGAAGGAAGCGACCAGGGAGACATGTTTGCGCAGGTGCTTAATTACCTGCCCTGGAAACAGGCGCTCGACAAGGTGTCTGAAACGTTTTTGCCCGCGGGCAACCAGCTGCAGACGCTGACCAACAACGAACTCCGCAGTGAAACCGAGGACCTCGCCATTTACGTCAACAGCCCGGATGACTGCGCGGGCTGTTCCGTGAACTTCAAGGCCGAAGGCACGCAGGGCAACTTTGAATCATTCTCCCCGTATTTCTCTTCTGCATCCGCGCACCAGGCCTACATCCTGGAATACCCGCGCACCGCGAAAGCCCGTCAGATCGGTCAGACCCTGATTGCGTTCGCGCACCATCTTAACCTCTCCGGGGACACGAAAGACATTGAGCCCGCGGAAGGGGATACTCCGGGCGAACCCATTAAAATGAACGGGGACGTGAACAAGAGCTGCACGGAAGCCGTCAAACGCATGTACAACAAGCTCGGCCAGGGGCTTACCCTGAATTTCTCCAAATCCTGGGGCGATCATCTGGACAAAATCGGCCTGGGCGGTTCGCGTTCGGGGGCTATTTTGTCCGGCCTGCAGTCGCTTTCGTTCGTGATGTTCGGCTGGCCCGGAGTCTCGGCCACCATTCTCACCCAGACCCTGCTGGCCCCGGAACTACAGGACTGCGTGGACACGGAAGGCGGATACTACGTGCATTACTTTGCGGCAGCCGCGGAAGAAAAACCGAAAGGAAAGGAAAGCGAATCCGCTTTCTCCACGGAAAAAGTGCTGAACTCCGTGGACCAGTGGTCTTCCAAGGTGCTGGACGGATTCAAGTCCAGCAATGAAACCGTTTCCAACGAAGTGCTTGGAAAAATGAAGGGAGAGATTGAGGACTTCGTGAACGCCGGAAAAACCCAGGGGGTCGTGCAGGCCAGCGTGAAATTCGGGGGCGGGGCAGTCTCCAGCGGACAAATGGACTCCCGCAAACTCTTCTATTTATGGTTCAAGGGCCGCTCCACGCCTTCCTCGTATAAGACCTCCGGCGGAAAAGCGGTGATGGACAAGGCCACCGGCAAGCCCCTCGTGCAGGACAACGCGAACGGAACCCTTTCCTATGACGGAAAAACGCTGGTGTCCAACCCGGATGCCGTGCGCTTAATGGCCCCCAATACCGCGGGACCCTTTGAGGAAATTCCCCGCTACCTCAACGAAGCCTGCATTACGCCCTCCGATGAACCGGCGCTTTCCATTGATGCCCAAGGCAATGCCACCCTGATTAACCCGCAACTGATTGACTGCATGCGCCAGGCCGTTGAAAACCAGACGGGGCTGCCCCTGCAAAACCCCCAGCAGCTGTTCGGGGCATTCGGTGCCGTCAAGGCCGTCACCACCTCCACGCACCCGATGGTGAAAGTGGTTGCCGGCCAGATTGTAGCCGAAGGATACCCCCGCTACGAAGGCGGCGCATCCGCGGTGCTGGTGATGACGGACGCCAAGGAAATCCAGCTAAGAGAAGGAACCCGGAACGTTTCACTCGGAGCCGTGCAATCCATTCAGTTTGAGAACGGAGTCATCCTGCTCAAACCCAACGGATGCCTGCTCGTATACTTAATGCACCACCAGGACGGCATCCTTCCCAAACAGGCTGTGAAAGGACTCAAGGCCAACCTGACCTCGGACAAAAACCCGCAGACGGGATGCGAAGAACCCGCCATTGATTTGTCCGTGATTGCCAACCTGGACTCCGACTTCCAGAAAGGAAAAGCGGAAAGCTTCAACCAGTCCTTAAAGCACATGGGGCCGTTCAAGGTGTTTGAAACCCCCGCCAAACGATATGTATTCTTTGCGGACAAAGAACAGGGCTGCAAGACCTTCCTGCGCGTCATTGACAAAGAAACCGGAAAATTCACGGACTACCCCATTAATGACCTCCGCCAGACCCCCACGGGCGTGGAATTCACGGACGACAACGGGCAAAAGCACACGCTCGACTTCTCCGCCGAAAACGGGGTTCCCGCCGTCAAGTTTGACAACAACCCGGCCGAAGTCCTCACCGCCGCCCAAGGCAACAACGGCTCCATGTGGTTTGACCCCGAAAAAGGACTATGGTATGCCGAAAACGGACAGTTACTGCCCCTCCTGGAAGCCTTCCGTAAAGGCATTCAGACGAAAGTGGAAGGCGATACCGTGAACTCCTCGGCTGCCGGCAACACGCTTAACCTCTCCCTGGACTCCGGAAAAGGAGGACTCCTCGATCTGCCCTCCGTGCCCGAAGGAATCCTCGGAATGGCATTGTATCTGGGAACCCTGGTGGCAGCCGTATTCTTCATCCGCCGCGTGCGGAAAAAAACCGGAAAATAATTTCGCAGGATATTGAACAACCCGCGGGATAACCGCAATAAACGCTGTCACGTAACACCTAACCAAAGCACTCCGAGGAATATCCCTCAACTCCTGCCGGATAACCGATGAACCACAAACCATCAGGCCCTTCCACTGAATAGCATCCGGAAGCGAAAAGTAACGCTCATCGGTAAAAAGCGTTCCATAAATATTGGTATCCAGCAAAACACGATGCGACTCAAACATAGAAAAATCCAGGCAACAACACGCTTAAATAATAAAATTGCAGTAAAACGAACCCCTGCGAAAAAAATGCGGCCAGGAATTCATGAAACTTAATGGTGTCCGCCGCCGTGCGCCGGAGCGGGTCTTTCTTCCGTCAGCAGTTCCGGGTACTTTCCGACCAGTTCATCATAGCGCGCCTTCAGTCCGGCATGTTTCCTCAAAAGCAGTCCCAGTTCACTGTCGGTGGCCTGTAGGCGCGGGCCCACTCCTTCCGGGATGCCGTTTGAATTAATCCTAAAGCGGGCTTCCGCAGGCGACTGCGCTTCAGACACCCATCGCCCGCCCTTCCTCGGATTAATGAGGTTCTGGCGGGGCCAGCGAAGGGTTCTATTGCCAATCAATTTTTTCCAGACTCCGTAAATGCTTCCAATGACAGGGATTTCCCGCATGAAGTTTGAAAACCT
>JACRDJ010000024.1 GCA_016218635.1 Candidatus Iainarchaeum sp. | reverse complement strand
GGGCATACAGCTGGCTTGACGGAAAAAAAAAGCAAATGAAGCGCAAAACCGGCCACCACCCCTAAAACCAGCGCCAAAACCAGCACCAGAACCGAATAACCGCCCGAAACGGGCTGAACAGGAGCCGAAACGGAGGTGGGGGAAACTTCTTCCATGTCAACCATTACCTACTTAAAATTTAAATAAATTTGCATTACACCCCTAAGAAACCCATACGGAGCCAATCATGTTCGCCGACAGCCACTGCCACCTCTTCGAACTGCCTAATCTGAACGAAATCGTACAGAATGCCCGCACCCAAAACGTGCAGGCCATGCTCTCCGCATCCACCACCCCCGCCTCCAACGCACAAAACCTCGCACTCCGGAAAAAGTACCCCCAAATCCATGCCTGCCTCGGAATTCATCCCAGCGAGATCATCCGCATGAACGAAACCGAAATCGCGACCGCCAAACAATTCATCGAAGAGCATCTCCATGAAGCGATTGCCGTCGGAGAAGTCGGACTCGACTTCAAGGACGCCACCACCAAACCCGAACGGGACCGCCAACGCGAGCTCTTCGCCTACTTCATTGAACTCGCACTCACCCGCCAAAAACCCCTCATTGTTCACTCCCGCTTCAGCGCCGACGAAACCCTGCGCTTGCTTGCCGAAAAAAACGCCTCCCGCGTACTCATGCACTGGTTCACCGGATCCAAACTCCACGCCCTCCAGGCCATCCGGCAGGGATACTTCGTTTCCGCCGGAAGCAGCCTCCTCTTCGGCTCCCGCTCGGACGAAACCATCGCCGAAATCCCTTCCCACCAGCTCCTGCTTGAAACAGACACCCCCGTGCACTTCAACCACGAAATGGCGGAACCCGCCTGGATTCCCCGCATCGCCCAACGCGTAAGCGAAATCCATCAAACCACCCTCAAAGAAACCGAAACCCTCACCTTCAACAACGCTTTAAAACTCTTCGGGAAGAAAATCATTCCGGAACAGCCATGAACGTTATCACCGTATTCCTGGGAACCCTCGCCCTCGCACTCTTAATCGGAAACTACTTCCTCTCCATCCTCACCCCCAAGAACCCGCCAATCCCTCAAAACCCAAACCCCACACCCGCCAACGAAAGCGATTCCATTCAAGCCGAATCCCCTGAAGCCCTCCAGGAACGCCTTAAAAACCTCGAATACTTCAAGGCCAACACCCTCATCGAACTCAAAGCCCTCAAAGAAATCGTTTCAACCAAAAAAAAAGAACCCAAAATCAAACTCAAAAACAGCAAAGCAAAGCCACTCGACGACAAAGACCTCCACAAACTGGTTTACCGCTCACGAGAAAAAAACAACGGACAATAACAATCCCGCCACCGCCCGATGACTGTTAGGGAAGCTCCAGTGCCTGAAATTCCTGCACCCTAGTTCCGGCAAAGTCCTGGGCCGGAATTTCAGTCGTTTCATTCGTTGCCAGGGAATGAAAAAAAACGTTTTTTACTTTAAAATCCGAATCATAGGCGATGAGCACCAACTGGCCATTCACTTCATCCAAACTCAATCCACGTTCGCCTTCCTCCAATTCAACTTCCAGAACCGCTGTTGCCGGACCATTCAACGGAATGCGGTTAACCTGGAACAATCTGCCGTCTTGAACCAGCTGGTACAACGCATCACTGCCGGAAATAAATGTTCCATCCGGAAGGCCCTCAAATAAAACCTGGGAAACCCTTCCGGTTGCCAGATCATGACGCCGAACCGAGCGAGTGATGGTGGCATTGGAAGTGTTGTCCGAAAAATCCCTTGTAACCGACACGAGTGCCTGGCCGGCCGTATATAATTCTCCCGCATTGTCCGGATCACCATACGCCAGCAATTCGGTTGCACTTCCCCCATTGAGGCTTTGCACCATGATTGCTCCGCCGGCGGACCGGTCTCCACGAAAGTCATTCTGGATCCGGTCTCTGAAAAAAACAAGGTCATTAACCACTGTAAAATTGATGGAATCAAACGAAATAGAATGCAGCGTGTCCCCGGTTTTGGGATTTAGTTCCCTGAGTGCCGTATCCGTGCTTCGGCGGGTTACAATAAAAAGACGGTTATCCATCGTCAGCGGATAAATGGTGCTTTCCGAATACGAAGTGGAAGTGGTGGTATCCATGACCTCAAAACCATTGGTTACAGGAACGTATCGGACAACGCCTTTGCTGGAAGATTCCCAGCGAATGGTTGTTCCGGGCAAACGGCGCTCAACATCGCTTAAATACGCCCGGAAAAAAATAGCCATACTCCCCGAAGGAATGACTTCTGCGCTATTGGCGGGGGGAACATCGGTTCCTACTGTGGAAGACGACCCTCCCCCGTTGGAGGACTCGGAAGGAAGAGGGGAATCCGCACTGTTTTGGGGCGGCAGAATACTTCCATTTTGCACCGGATCAAAAGTAGGCACGGGATCCGCACGATCCGTTATGCAGCCCGCAAGAAAAAACAACGCAATCAGCCCGGCAAATAACCCGATCCGAAAAACATTTTCAGACACAGGAAAACTAATGCAATCGAAACATATAAAAGTAACGGTTTTCAATTATAAGCGATGAATACGAATTTTTGGTCCGTGGGATTTCCCATAGTGGCCGTTTTTGCAATCATTTTATTTTCCGGCTGCCTGCAAAACCCGGCAGACACGAATGCCAACCAGGGGTCTGGCCCCGGAGCGGAAGGAACTGAATGCCGCTCTGACAACGAATGCCAGTCCGGCGTCTGTGACTTCATCAAACAGGATTTTGGGTCCTGTGCCCCCGTAGTTTGCGTGAAAGGAACCCAGGCACAGGGATTAAGCGACATTTCTTTTTTCTGCAACGAGAACCGGGAATGGGAACAAATCAAAGCCATTGGAGAAAACTGCACGTCTGACTTTGAGTGCTTTAAGCGGACCGGAAAAGACTGCCCTACCTGTCACCCTGAAGACTTTGAATACTACTGCAAAAACAACGTTTGCGTGGAAGAATACCGGAAAAATGCGTGCGAACAGCAGGGACTCAAAAG
>JACRDJ010000023.1 GCA_016218635.1 Candidatus Iainarchaeum sp. | reverse complement strand
GTCGAGTTGAAGGTGCACGCGGTCAGGTTTAATGTGATGCAGGATGCGCGTGTAATGAGTAATCATCAGAATGGTGCGCTGGGGATTCCGCATGGCGGAAATGCCTTGGGCCACGGTCTTCATGGCATCCACGTCCAGTCCGGAATCAATCTCATCCAGAATGCACAAGCTGGGTTTGAGCATCATCATCTGCAGGATTTCGCTGCGTTTTTTTTCTCCGCCGCTGAAACCCTCATTAAGATATCTTTCCGCCAGATGGTCCATCTGCAGGAAAGCGCTTTTTTCATCCAGTTCGTGCCGGAATTCGCGTAACTGCAGGAGCGCCTGCCCGCTGGATTTCCGTAATTCGTTTCCGGCGGTGCGCAGGAACTGGGTCATCTTCACTCCGGCAATTTCGCTCGGGTACTGGAATGCCAGAAACATTCCTTTTCGGGCCCGTTCATCCGGAGTCAGTCCCAGCATGCTTTCTCCGTTCAGCAGAATTTCCCCGCTCGTAACCTCGTATCCGGGGTGTCCCATCAGCACGTTCGCCAGCGTGCTCTTGCCGGATCCGTTGGGCCCCATGATGGCCTGAACAGTTCCGGATTCAAGTGAAAGATTCAGTCCTTTGAGGATTTCTTTTTCGCCCGTGCCCACGTGCAGGTTTCGGATTTCCAATGCGTTCATAAGCGTTCACTTCAGTTTGCAGCAGCCCTGGCTGCAGAATTTTCCGGCATGCGAGTCCAGCACCACAAAGAGGTTTTCGCCCGGATCCTTGGTTTGGGTGAGAATGTCGGACTTAAGGGAATACACGCGGGTTTTTCCCTGCGGAGTGGATTCCACGTGACTGCATTCCCGCAAGGACTGCAGGCTGTGGCTTAAACGGCTTTGTTCCACGTGAAGGGCTTCGGAGAGGTCCTGGACGGTCTTAGGGCCTTTGCGCAGTTCGCGGACAATCTCCATCCGCAATTCGTTCCCCAGCGTTTCCATGCAGAGATGATAAGGAGTCGATTCTACCGGCTTCATATGAAATAAAATTCATGCGTATGGATTAAATATCTGATGGTTCAGTGATGGAATTCAGGATTCCCTTTTGTTGTTTCTACAAAACAAATAAATCCGCCGTCATCATTCTGGTAAGTATGCCTGAAGCAAAATCCCTCATCATCATTCCCGCCTACAATGAAGCCCGTTTGATTAGTCGAACCATTGGCCTTTTGCGAGAAGAAAAGCCGGACGCAAAAATAGTGGTCATTAACGACGGCAGCACGGACCATACGCGGGAAGAGGCGCTCGCGCACGGGATTCCTGTAGTGGATCTGCCGAAGAATGTGGGGAAAGCGAACGCCTTTTTTGCCGGTGTGCGCTATGCCATCAGGAGCAACGCTTCTGCGGTTCTTTTTATGGATGCGGATTTGCTGAAATCATACCTTGGTTCGGTTTCAGAGATGCTGAAGCACGCTCAAAATGCCACTGAACGAAAGGAATAGGAAATGTGGATTGCCCATGTAGATGAACAAACCGAGGACCATCACTTCTCTACCCAATGGTCCGGCATCCGGTCGTTCAGCCGTCCCGCACTCTTCAGCCTATCCCGCCTTCCGGTCAAAAAATTTGTGAAGGGTTTTGCCCTGGAACAGTTTTTGGACATATACTTTACCCGAAACGGCGGGCGTAGGGAATCTCCCGCCCAATTCTTGTTCCACAAGCCCTTTCGGCAATCTCGCGTACTCCGAGACCGTGAACAGGGTGAAATCGCCGCATTTCCCCAACGTAAAGTAACTAAACAATTGGATCGGTTTTTTGGGAAAAAGCCTCTAGGGCAACGCAGGCACTTAAGTTGAACCCACTTAGCTGGCGCTAGGCCTTCCACTTAATGTTGCATCCCTGCGAAGGGTTCACTTTCCCATTCACCGGTTTTCCGTCCAATGCCCGTTGAACCGCGTCCTCGAATTCGTGCGTAGTGGCTTTCGAATGGGGTTCGCGGTGGGCATTATCCAGTCGCCCGTGATACGCCAGCCTGAATTCCGAATCAAACAGAAATGGGTCCGGGGTGCAGGTGGCCCCATAGGCCTTTGCCACTTCCTGCGTTTCATCAAAGAGGTAGGGAAAATTGAAACGGAACCTTTTCGCATATCCCTTCATTTTTTCCATGCTGTCTTCCGGATAATTTTCCGTGTCATTGGAATTGATGCCGATCAGCTGAAACCCTTTCGGGCCGTATTTTTCCTGCAGCTGAACGAAGTACTCAAATTTGGGCTGCACGAAGGGGCAGTGATTGCACATGAACACTACCGCCACCGCTTTTTTTCCGCCAAAGTCCTTGAGTGAATATTTTTTTCCGTCCGTTGCGGGAAGGAGAAATTCCGGTGCAGGGTTTTCGGTTCTGAGTTTTTCATCGGAAGAAAACATGAGCGTCATACTTTCTGCTCCGGCGAAAATCATTAAAAAGAAGCCATTTCGTCTTTCAACGTAAATCACTTCGTTCCGCCTGTTTTATATACTTCTTTGGCCTGCCTTTCTTATCAACAATTCTTGGAGGTTGATGGAATGGACGGAGACAAAGGAATGTGCGGAATGCATTTGTGCTGTAAGTGCGCGCCGGTGAACCTGTTGTTTGGTTTGCTGTTCCTGGTGGCCGGATTGGGTCTCTACTCGGCGCCCTGGTTCAGCGGATGGACCCTCATCGGAGTATACCTGGTCGTCTGGGGGCTCTTCTCCATGATGGTGAAGTGATTCCTGTTTCTGCGGGCAGGCATCGCCTGCCCCTTCCATTTTTTTTCAAAGAAACCATTTTTAATTCGCTTTCTCTCTTAGTGTTGGGTATTCACGGTGAATGAGATGAATGATTCGGAAATTTCCAGCCTGAAAGAAAAAGCCTACCTGTTGCGCCAGGATATTCTGAAAATGACCACGAAGGCCGCCTCCGGCCACCCCACCACCAGCATGTCCTGCATTGATCTCCTGAGTGCCCTTTACTTTCATGAAATGAAACACAACCCCAAAAACCCGGAATGGCAAGAACGTGACCGGTTTATTTTAAGCAAGGGCCACGGGGCCCCCGCCCAATATGTGTGCCTCGCGCATGCAGGCTATTTTCCGAAAGAGGAACTCAATCATTTGCGTCAGATTAATTCCATGCTGCAGGGTCACCCCGATCGGGTGAAGATTCCCGGAATTGAAATCAGCACCGGCAGCCTGGGCATGGGGTTGAGTGTCGGAAACGGAATGGCCTATGCGGGAAAAATGGACGGACTCCCTTACCAAACATTTGTAGTGATGGGCGATGGCGAACTCCAGGAAGGCCAGTGCTGGGAGGCCCTCTGGACCACCACATTTCTTGGATTAGGAAACGTTACGGTAATCATTGACCGCAACGGACTCCAAAATGACGGCTGGGTGAAGGAAACCAAGGACCCCGAACCCCTGGCGGCCAAACTGGAAGCATTCGGGTTTGAAACCATCACCATTAACGGCCACGACTTCCGTGAAATCATTCCCGCCCTCCAAAAATCCCGTTCCGCCCAAAAGCCGTTGGCCATCATTGCGAAAACCGTGAAAGGAAAAGGAGTTCCCTTCATGGAAAACAACCCCGACTTTCACGGAAAAGCGCTTTCACCCGAACAATTAACGGAAGCATTGAAGGGGTTAGAGCGATGAAATTAAACGGTGCTTCAAGCAATGACTGCCGGAGCGATCGCTTATGATTGCCTCCTATAAGCCCGGTGACCTGGTGGCCTCCCGGGATGGATATGGGGACGGACTGGTGCAATTGGGTGAAAACCACCCCGATATTGTGGTGGTGGATGCCGACCTGGCAAAAAGCACGAAGGCCATCGTTTTTGCGAAGAAATTCCCTTCTCATTTCAAGTACATGGGCATCTGTGAAGCCGACATGGTTTCCATGGCCGCCGGAATGGCCCGATGCGGAAAAGTTCCGTTTGTCAGTTCCTTTGCCTCTTTTTTGGTGAAACGCGCGCTGGACCAGATCCGGGTCAGCGTGGCCTACTCGCAGACGAACGTGAAACTCACCGGCAGCCATGCCGGCATTGCCACGGGCCAGGACGGCCCCACCGGCCAAAGCATTCTGGACCTGGCCATCATGCGCGCCATGCCCAACTTTCACGTGTTCGTTCCCGCGGACTATTATGAAACGGTGGCCTGCACGCAGGCCATGTATGATACCGTGGGCCCCTGCTATATGCGCACCTGCCGGGAAAAAACCCCCATCGTTTTCGACGGGGTTCCCGAATTCAGGCCCGGTCAAAGCGTATTGCTCCGCGAGGGAACCGATGCCTCCATTGTGGCCTGCGGAGCCATGATCGGAGAGGCATTGGCCGCCGCCGCCCTGCTGGAGAAAGAAAAGATTTCGGTTTCCGTGCTGAATGCTTCTTCTTTGAAACCCCTGGACTCCAAGGCCATTGACCGGGAAGCCCAAAAAAGCGTGCTGGTGAGTGCCGAGGACGCCACCGTGAACGGGGGACTCGGAAGCGCCATCGCGGAACGCATTGCAGAAAACCGCTGGCCGGCAAGACTGGTGCGGGTGGGAGTCCAGGACACGTTCGCAGAATCCGGTCAGGCACATGAATTGTTTGAAAAATACGGGATGAGTGCGCAAGCAATTGCGGAAAAACTCAAGAATGCGCTGAAGCAGGAAAGAAAATAACCAGTTCCTTATTTCCTGTTTTCTTTTTCGTGAATGAATTTTTCCGTCTGCTGGAATGCTTCTTCGTCTCCCATCTGGCGGGGCGGGTGCTTCATGAAGTAGGCACTGGGGCCTTCAATGATTCCGCCCTGCTTTCGTTCGAGTGCAAGTTTGGCGCACCGGATGGCATCAATGGCAATTCCGGCTGAATTCGGGGAATCCTCCACGGATAATCGCAGTTCCATGTTCATGGGAACTCCGCCGAACGTTCTTCCCTCCATGCGGATGAAGGCCACCTTGTTGTCTTTCTGCCAGGACACGTAATCACTGGGCCCGATGTGAATGTTGTCGGCTTCCAGGGGCTGGGCCAGCACGGACTGCACCGCCTGGGTCTTGGATGTTTTTTTGGAGGAAAGACGGGAGCGGTTGAGCATGTTAAGGAAATCAGAATTTCCGCCAGTATTCAGCTGGTACGTGCGGTCGAGTTTGACTCCGCGTTTTTTGAATAATTCCGCGAGCGTGCGGTGCGTGATGGTGGCTCCAATCTGGGCTTTAATGTCGTCTCCGAGAATGGGGACGTTTTTTTCCCGGAATTTCTGGGCCCATCGCGGATCGCTGGCAATGAATACGGGCATGTTGTTCACGAATGCGACTCCGGCATCCAGGGCGCACTGGGCATAGAATTCGGTGGCTTTCTGGGAGCCTACCGGCAGATAATTGAGGAGAACTTCGGTTCCGGTTTCCTTGAGTGCGGAAATCACTTCGTCCGGAGCGGGTTCTTTTTGTTTGCCGACCACAAAGCGCTTGCTTTCATCAAATTCATTCAAATGCTCGGATACCCCGTCCAGTACTTTTCCCATGCGCACTTTCACGCCGGATTTAGGCATTTTGGAGCAGAATGCAACAGTGCAGTTGGGGAGTGCAAAAATGGCTTGAGAAACATCTTTGCCTACTTTGCGCTCATCAATGTCGAATGCGCAGACCACTTCAATGTCGCCGGGCGCATAACCGCCCAAATCCCAGTGCATGAGCCCAATGGCTTCAGTTGGCTTCTGGGTACGGTAATACTGAATTCCCTGCACCAGGGAACTGGCACAGTTTCCGACTCCCACAATTCCGATCCGGATCCGCTTCATGTTTTTCGCTTCCTTCAATCAAGCAGGGAATGAAATAAAAAGGTTGGGCAGACGAAGTAAGGGTCTGCAACGGGCCTTTGGGTACTCTCGGACCAAAAAAGGGGCAGTTGAGTAATGCCGACCGAAGGTCGTCCACCGGTTCTGCCGATCGGAAGCGGCAGGCGAAACAGGCGAAGCACAACTCCTGCGTAGCAGGGGTTCTCGGTACTGCCGGACGAAAACGGCACGCCCCAGCCGGGATTCGAACCCGGATCGAAAGCTCCGGAGGCTTTCATGCTATCCATTACACCACCAGGGCAAATTTGTTTTATCTGAATTGGAGTTGGTTGGGGTTCCATGAAACCCGGAAGTTTTCGTTCCAGGAATCCATTTCCTTCATGTCGGCGGCTGAAATCCTGAAATCAAATATGCGGCTGTTTTCTTTAATGCGTTCCGCGTGCACGGATTTGGGGATCACGATTACTTCGTGTTCGAGTGCCCAGCGCAGCAGGAGCTGGGCCGGAGTTCTTCGATACTGGGTGGCCAGTGTCGTCAGGCGGGGGTCGGAGAGTCTTTTGGCGCGGGAAAGCGGGCAGTAGGCTTCCAGCTGGATTTTGTTTTTTTGGCAGTATTCGTGCAGTTCTTTCTGGTAGAGGAATGGATTGAATTCAACCTGGTTGACTGCGGGCGGGATTTCGTAGTAGGATTTCATTTCCTCCAGATGCGTGATGGTGTAATTGCTGACGCCGATGGAGCGGATGAGTCCTTCGCGGTGGAGTTTTTCGAGTGCTTTCCAGCTTTCCTTTCTTTTTCCGCTGACCGGCCAGTGAATGAGGTAGAGGTCCAGGTATTCGAGTCCGAGTTCTTTGAGGCTTTTATGGAATGCCTTTTGGGCGGATTCGAATCCGTGGTCGTCATTCCATAGTTTGGTGGTGACAAAAATTTCTTTTCGGTCCACGCTGCTGTTGCGGACTGCCATTCCGACCTCTTTTTCGTTCCCGTAAATTTTGGCCGTGTCAATGTGGCGGTACCCTGCCTGCAGGGCGGTTGTAGCGGCTTCCTGGGTCTGGCTGCCGGACTGCCATACGCCTAAACCCAGCCAGGGCATGCGCTGGCCGCTGTTAATGCGGGGTCCGTCCGAGAATACGTGCTTTTGCATCCAACACTTTGTTCTGAATTACCCTTTTAAACACTAATTCCGTGTTTATTCTCATGAAAGCCGCTTTGTTTTTGCTGGGTGCCCTTATTCTGCTGGCCGGTTGCACGGTTTCGGTTCCCCAGAAAACGGATTCGCCGGTTCCACCTGCACCCGACCAGAATGTTCTGGTTCCGGCTGATGCCAACATTCTTTCCGAACCCCTGCCTCCTGAACCGGACGTTAATATTCCCGTGCCGGTTCCTGAACCTCCTGCTCCTCCGGTGCTGACTTTGCAGCAACGGATCGATGAATGTCTGGGCGAAGGGTATACGGCCAAAATTGATTGTCTGCAGGCTTTAGCGAATGAAACGCAGGACCCCAAGGTCTGTGTGAATCTGGGTTTGGGGGAAACGGATTGTCTGCAGAAACTGGCGTTGAATTCAAAGGACCCTTCGACCTGCCGGCTGATGAAAAAGCAGTCAGACCGGGAGAACTGCTTATTTGCGCTGGTTTCTTCCACGCAGAATTATTCGCTTTGCCCTGAAATCCGGGATGATACCGCCAAGCGGGATGAATGCTTTAGCGGACTGGCGGTGAGTGAAAAAAATCAGCGTTTATGCAATTCAGTTTCAGGATCCAAAACGGAGAGTACCTACAGCCGGGACACCTGCTATTCTCAAGTGCTGGCCCAGGTGAAGGATCCTGAAATCTGTGAGAAATTCCAGTCCGAGGACCTGCGCCGGAGTTGCTGGAACGAGGTGGCCATCGCAACGGGAAACGAAGCCTTATGCATCAAACTGCCCACGGACGAATCCCTTCAGACCTGCGTACTGACCATTGCCAAGGCTTCCGGGAGATGGGACGCCTGCAGTGTCCTCTCTTTCTCCAAGACCCGTCAGGCCTGTCTGGAAACCCTGGCTGACCAGCTGACGGATGAGGCCTTATGCCGGAAACTGGATGATTTAAGCAAAAAAGAGAACTGCCTGCAGAAAGTGGCCGTAGCGGATGCGGATGTAACACTTTGTGACGAACTTCACGCGAACGTGGCACTCAAGAATTCCTGTTATGCGCAGGTGGCATTCCATGATTCCAACACCGGAATCTGTGACTCCATTTACGCTTCCCCGGCTTATTTGTCCTGCTGGGTGAATATTGCGGTGGCTTCAGATAATCCCGATCTTTGCGCACAGGTTTCCCGCGCCCACCTGCTGGGATACAGCATTTATGCCACCCGCGAACTCTGCCTTAAAGACACCAGCCTGGGACTGAATGCGGCCAGCATCTGTTCACTGATTCAGAACGAAGACGTCCAGACCGCCTGCAACGACCGCAATGCGGCGTTTCACTGATTCTCAAAAAGGATTTCGCGATTAAGCTCGCATTGCCGTAAAATAGCCAACAGGGTTCCAGTGTCCACTTTTCGGTGAAGGGGCACCACGGTAATAAGAATTTTGTGCTCGGTTTTCTTTTTCATCCGCACATGGCTTCCTTTCACTCCGACAATTTCAAACCCTTCTCTTCCCAGAATTTTTATGAGTTCTTTTCCGGAAATAATCGGAAGCTTCATAGTAATCTCGGTTAGGTTTATCCGCGGCCAGTGGAAAAGGTTGCTGTTTAAACGCCGTTCATGCATGAACTGACAATGTTTCTATTTTTGCTTTTTGGAGGGGTGTTTCTTTCAGCATTTGCTGGACATCTTCATCTTCTAGAAAAAGTTCAACTGCTTCTTTAAGGTTGGCTAAGGCGCTTTTTTCCGTTCTCCCCTGGCTGGCTACGCCAAGTTCTGGGCATAATGCCACGAAATAATGGTTTCCTTTAGTAATGACTGCCAAAAGCCGGGACTGCATATATTCACCTACTACTTAGTGTTTTTGGGGATAAAAAGGGAACGGTATGAAAAAAACAAGCGCCCGGTCCGGGATTTGAACCCGGGTCACCGCCTCGACAGGGCAGCATCCTAGGCCACTAGACTAACCGGGCTTGTGTGGTCAGACTGATTCTTTGACGCGCAATGTATTTAAAGTTTGAGTTTAAACCACTGAAAAAAGAAGGGGTCTACTAATCGGGGAAAAGAATGCGGTACTGCCCAAGGATAGTGTGACTTGGCGCTGGTTTTTTTAAAAAAAAGAAGGAAAAGAGGCAATTAAGCCTCTTTTGCCATCACGTATATTGCTTTGAGGGCCACCACGAAGGCAGCGGGTCCCACGAACACGGCAATGTAGGAAAACACGGCCGAGACGAAGCCCATTCCGGGCAATGCGCTCAAAGGAGCCAGTGCGGCACTGCTAACTCCCAAAGCGATGGCGGCTACCAGGAATTGGGTGACTTCTTTGTCGGTGACGTTGATCAATCCGACCAGTAATCCGAGGACGGCCAGCAGGAGGGCCATTATAGGGAAGCTCATGCCCAGCCAAGGCAAAAGTGCG
The DNA here is from genome assembly GCA_016218635.1 of Candidatus Iainarchaeum sp. GTDB lineage: Archaea > Iainarchaeota > Iainarchaeia > Iainarchaeales > JAFGBZ01 > JACRDJ01. Next base: position 5,782 of record JACRDJ010000023.1, on the reverse strand, counting down.
GCCACAACGGCCAGCAATACCCCGATAATGAAAAACCAGCTACCGTATTTCTGCAATTCGTTCAAGTCTTTCGACCTCCTTTAGGAAGAAACTTAACCTTACTTCCCGGAAAGACTATTAAAACCTTTTCTTTTTTGGGCGAAAAAAGGGGCGTTTTTCGTTGTTTGCCGAACGATATTTCGTCTGTTTGGGCTGAATTAGGTTTTGAGGAGTTCTTCGATGACGGCTTTGAATTCTCCGATTTCCTGGCGGAGTTCTTCGGAGTTTTTCTGGCCTTCGTACCCGTTGCCTATCCGATAGTACTTGCATCCGAAAACGAAGGTGGGCACGGTGCCTTGGTGATTGTATCCGGAGTAAACGGCGCGTTCGGCCAGAGGAACCCCGTCTTCAACTACGTTGGGGGTTAATGGGTTGTCTCCGGTGTCAAGTTCCCATAAATAGGCCACGATTTTTCCCTGCTGAACGTACTCGTTGACGGTTGAAATGAATCCAGGTTTTACCCATTTGCAGTGCGGGCACCAGGTGGTGGAATACATGCGGATGATGGGTTTTCCGTTCTCTTTGCAGACTTGGGCATTCACGGACTGGAAGGTCTGAATGGAGGTGGGTGCCACGTCCTTGGAAAGCGAGGTATCGTTGGGGTTGGTTCCCGTGCACCCGAATAAGACCATTAATCCGACGAGCCCGATCATCCATTTCATTTTTTTTCCTCTTTGGCGAGTTCTTCGTTGATGTAGGCAATCATGTCATTCACTTCGTCTTCGCTCATCCCGTGGCTGAGTGCCCCCTGTTCCACGGTGTCCAGGGAAGAGGCATGGCAGCCAATGCAGTGCAGTCCGTATTCGGCCATGATGGAAGCGGCCTTCGGGAATTGGGCGGCCACTTCCTCCATGAGCATATCCCTGGAGATGGATGAATTCATTTCATTCACTGCAGCGTTTTGAATATGGATTCAAATGCTCCGAACGGCTGGGCGCCGCCGACCTTTTGAGGCTTTCCGTCCCGTAGGCCTACAAAGAACATGGGTGTTCCAGCCTGGTCATCCCCTGCGATGAGTTTGCCTACATCGGAGAGGTCCTTGGAGATCTCGGAGGCATATTTCTGGCCGTCAAGGCAGCTGTTGAATTGCGTGGTGTTCAGTCCCAGGTCTGCCGCGAACTGCTTGAATTCGGCGATTCCGGGTGCGATGGCATTGGCATCCTGTTCAAGGATGCGTTTGGTATAGTAGGCATCAAAGTTTTCAAACAGCTTGTCGTGGTACTCCCAGAATTTTCCCTGCTCGTTGGCGCAATTGGCGGCCAGTGCGGCCGGCATGGCCTGAGGGTGACCGCTTAAGGGCCAGTCCCGGTATACGAACTGGATTTTTCCTTCTTGGGCGAGTGCAATGAGCTTGGGGACGGCGGGGTCATACCCGGCACCGAACTGCTGTTCAAGCGCTTTATTCCGTCCATCTGCCGCTCCGCAGTATGGGCACTCAAAGTCAGAGAATTCCACGACCACAACGGGGGCTGTGCCGGGTCCAACGGAAGGGTCATCGTCGATGAGCTCGCTCATTTTGAGGCTGGCCAGTGCCGTGTTGGTGTTGTCCGGGTTAGTGTTTCCGTTGGGTGTTCCGTTATTGACGAAAGCGGCTTTGACCTCGTTGAGTGTGGTGGTCAGATTGGCATTGGATGCCTGAATGTCGGTGAGTTGTTTGGAGAGGTTTCCGCTTACCAGGAAAAGGCTGGCGGACACAAAGAGTGCGGCCAGGAGAATGGCTCCGGGCAGAAGAAATTCATTGTTTTTAGACGGCTGTTCGGCTGATGCATTATCCATTTTTTTTCCCCCAAAAAAGTGAAGTAATTGGATGAGAAAGACTTTTAATTCCACCTTCGGTGCGTATAGTGAAGGACAAAAAGAATTAGACAGGCATTTCCTGAATACCTGCCGTAAACACAGTAATTCGGCTTTCCTGGGAAAGTATTTGCCTGTTTCGTCCAAAAATTAATGTCACTAACTATAGGTTCACCTTATTTTCCGCCCCCGTACAGACTGGAAAAAAGAGATTTTCCGGGATTGCATGCCCGTTTGGGTTTTGCAAATCCCGGATGTGTGGTTCAGCGGATTTCAAAGCTGGCGGAAACCGTTGCACTCATCCGGATGGCGCCCGGACTGAATTCCGTGGGAGCACTGTCGGCTTCGGCTATTCCAACTTTGGCATACGTGTTGGCATAGTAGGGCTGGGGGTAGGAATAATCGCTGGATTCGCTAGCGCTAGCCAGTTGCCCCAGCTGCACTCCGAGTCCCCGGGCTACGATTCCGGCCTTGTTTCCGGCCGTCTGGGCAGCCTCCAGGAGGGCTTTCTGGCGAAGTTCCTCTTTTTCGGCGTCTGAAAGAGTGAACTGCACGGAGCTCACCCGGTTGGCGCCGGCTTTTACGGCCGCATCAATGACTTTTCCGGCGAGGCCGGTGTTTTTGAGCGTTACTTTAAGGGAGTGGGTGGTGCGATAACCCGTACTCCTGCTTTTTCCGGTGGTTGGGTCGTATTCATTCTGTTCGTTAAGCGAGTAATCCATGGTTTCAATTTCATTTTCCCTAATTCCGAGTGCCTGCAGGCCCGCTCTTACTTTCGCGCTGGTTTCCGCGTTTTTCTGCTGGGATTCCTGGGCGGTCTTGGCATCCGTTTCCACGGCAAACACGAGCTCCACCTGGTCGGGGGCTGCGCTCACCTGTGCCGTGGCACTGACGTTGATGAGGCGCTGGGGTTGGTCGCCGGCTGCCAGTGAAATCACGGGGTCTGAACCGGTTTGGGTGGCGGGGGCACTTACGAGCACTCCGGCGGCCACAATCAGGGCGGCCAGAATGATGGCTAAGGGCATTCCAAAAAACTTATTTTCCATGAGCAATCACTCCTGTACTTAATGGTTCCAAACCGGTTTATAATTGCTTGGAATCGTTTCGGTTTTTGCCTCAGCGATAATGAATTCTCCGTTCCGTTCAATCACGTGCAGTTTTTTGTTTCCGGTGAGTTCCTGCTCCAGACTGGTTTTTTTCTGCCGCGATTGCGGGGGAGAGAGGGGCATGCGGAGCACCACCCGGCCGGCTCCGCATTCCTGCAGCGCGGCCGTCAAATCCGAAAAAGCAATAACCCGTGCTTTCACTTCAAAAATGTTCTTAAAAAAAGGCGACTGAATGGAGGTATTGGCAGTCCACCAGTTTTCTTCCAGCGGATGCGCTTCCGGGATAAGGGACGTGAGTTCGGCTTCCAGGTGCATGGAAGCGATTCCTTCGTCGGCTTCCAGCAGGAACTGTTGCAGGGTGTTTTTTCCGGGTTTTGCAGGAACGCCGGATGATTTCATGCGGATGTTTTCCGGCAGGAGTGTCAGGGAGCGCTCCGCGCCGGCCAGTTTTCCGAAGTAAAGCGTAATGCAGAGCGGTTCGTGGGAAAGCGAAATGAATTCTTTTTCGCACCCGCCTGGAAGGGATGCGGGGGAAAGTCCGCTGGAAACTTCAACCGCATACTCACGGATTTTGTTTCGCTGAAGGAGCGGGATGATTTCAGTGGTGGAGGGCCGGGTCTGGTGGAGTTCCTTTACGCGGATTCCGTGCACGCGCCGGGATGGATCCGCGAAGACCGCGTCCGGTTTAAGCGCATGAAGCTCGGCTTTCATTCCGTCGGCTGAATGAAAAGTGATGTTGTCCGCGCCGTAGGCCAAGGCATTGTGGCGGGCACAGGCAAGGATTTCCGGTTCTTTTTCAAATGCGTGCACTTCCTTGAATTCCCTGCCCAGTGCAATGGCATCCATGCCGATTCCGCAGCAGAGGTCAACCGCCACTTTCGGGTTTACGCGGGCAGCAATGCGTTTCGCCCGGTAGCGGGCTGCCGTTTCGGGTGTGGCCTGCTCCGCGCTTTCCGGGGAAGGAAATTTCATTTCCTTTGCTTTCGAGAATTTGCGCCGGGCCAATGCCTGCAGGGCCTTTTTTTCTTCCGGAAGAATGGTGTCGAAATCCATTAAGCGATCGGGGTAATTTCGATGAAGGAGAGGCGGATTTTGAATCCGGCCGTTGCCTTTCCTTTTCCGACCGTGACCGTCATGTTCTCTCCGCGCAGGTCAATGATGGCATGCAGATTTCCATGCAGCTGTTTTTGTTTTCCCATTAATTCATATTTTCCGTGCGCTTTGCGGACCAGCACGGTCGGCATTTCCTCATATTTGTACTGGGAACCGAGCATGTAATTCACGGAGGCGTTCTTGAGTGTTCCTTCCATGCTTTCCACGGTGGCCCGCTCCAGGTTATGTTGCATCATTCCGGTGCGGAGGGATTCAAAGAGGTCTTCGTCCTCGTCGAGTTCCAGTATCATCGTTTTGGGGGTTCCTTTTGCCCTAAATATCTGCGAATCCATCTGGCCCATGTTCTATGTATGCAATGAATGGCTTAAAAATTCTTGGATGCAGGTTTCTGCATGGAATTGTTTTTCCTGCTCCTCACTCTGTTGGGATTGGCCCTTTTTGAGATTGTGAGTTCCATTGATAATGCGGTCATTAATGCGGATGTGCTTTCCACCATGTCCGGGAGGGCCCGAAAATGGTTCCTGGTGTGGGGGCTCTTGTTTGCCGTTTTTGTGGTCCGGGGCGTTCTGCCCTGGCTGATTGTGTGGGTGGCCAACCCCGCCTTGGGCCCCGTTCAGGCATTGACGGCCACATTTAGTTCGGACCCGCTGGTCGTGGCATCCATTGAGGCCTCCAAGCCCGTCCTGCTGATTGGAGGAGGGGTGTTTTTGCTGTTTTTGTTCCTGCACTGGCTCTTTATGGAACCCAAGAACTTCGGTTTGCAGGGAGAGGAAACGATTCAGAAGTTCAGTTTATGGTTTTTTGCCGTTGTGTCCATTCTGCTGGCGCTCATTGTGTGGTTTGCGATCCGCCAGGAGCCCCTGATGGCGTTTGGGGCGGTGGTGGGCTCCACCGCGTTCTTCATTACGCATGGATTCAAGGAGAATGCAGAGTCCCAGGGGCGCCTGCTATTGGGTGAAAATTCCCGGAACCTCACGGATTTCAGCAAAATCCTTTATTTGGAAATCATTGATGCGACCTTCTCCATTGACGGGGTCATCGGAGCCTTCGCATTCACCCTTTCAGTTCCCCTCATTATCCTCGGCAACGGATTGGGGGCATTCATTGTGCGCGAATTCACCCTGCACCACATTCCGACCGTCAAGAAATACCGTTACCTAAAAAACGGAGCCATGTATTCGGTGGGCCTGCTTGGGATTGTGATGCTGGCGGACAGCTTCGGGTTTGACATTCCCTCCTTCGTTTCCCCCCTGCTGACGTTTGCGGTGATCGGTTACTTCTTCTGGAAGTCGCATAAAGAAATCGTTAAATCCTCGGCTGCGGTCAATTAAGTATGCCTGATTCGGTTTTTCGGCCCCTGATTGTGATTCCCGCTTTCAACGAGGAAGACTGGGTTGGCCGAACGATTGATATTCTCCGGCAGGAAAAACCGGGCGTGGAACTCGTTGTAATCAATGACGGCAGCACGGACAAAACGCGCGAGGTTGCCCTTGCGCACGGTGTCAAGGTAGTGGATATGCCGAAGAATGTGGGGAAAGCGAATGCGTTCTTTGCCGGCGTGCGCTATGCCATCAGGAGCAATGCTTCTGCGGTTCTTTTTATGGATGCGGATTTGCTGAAAGCGCACACGGGTTCGGTTTCAGAGATGCTGGAAAATGCCCACCTGGCAACCCTGCAAAATAAATCCCAAATGTGGGTGGCCAAGGTACGTGAAGGAAAGCCCCTTTATT
>JACRDJ010000021.1 GCA_016218635.1 Candidatus Iainarchaeum sp. | reverse complement strand
GCTTCCCGGAAACCGGAATTCCTGGCGCGGCTGAAAAAAGGCCTTCCGGCCGCGTAAGGACTGGCCTTTGAAAATCCTGCACGTGAATTCCTGAAAAAAAAGCTGGGTCTTCCGGAAACCCGAAGGCAATGGGGAAAAATACCCGGAGCCCCTCAGGGCGCAAATACCTATGAAATTGACTGCATGGGAAAAGACGCCATATCTGCTTATGCGTTTGAATTCAAATGGAAAAAACTGTCTTATGCAAACGGTCGCCGCATTCTTAAAAACCTTGAAACCAAGACCGGCTACCTGAACAAAAAACGTGGTCCTCTAAAATTCGGAATTGTGGCCAGGCAAATTGAAAACAAGCAAAAACTAAGATCGGAAGGGTTTCTCGCGTACGATCTGAACGATTTTTAGAGGGCATTCACATGCGGAAATTATTCTGCCCGGAAACCGCACTCACCGTTTTGACCGGATGGCATTCACTGAAGGGTGATCCAGTTGAGTTCCATATAACTGGGAACCTGGCTGATGAGGGCGGCGATCACCAGTGCGATGAGGAGAAAAAAGAACATGCGGCGTAACTGCAGGGCCGGTTTTCCTTCATTGAGTTCCTTCCAAGCCTGCTCGCCTCCCATGCTGCCGGCATACACGCCGATGCCCAGGCGCAGCAGGAGCAGAACCGAGAGTTCGGGGTTGGCAAACACGAAGGATTTGGAGAGCACGCCCCAGAGCGTGAGCGGAAAAAATCCCAGGTAACCGAATGCGGCCATCGAACCGATGAATCCAACCAGCACGCTCAGGGTGAGAAACAAAAACGGGTCACTGATTCCCAATCCATTCACGGGCAGGGAAAAATAATGATTCACAAACGCACCGGCCCAAAAGCCGATGACGGAAAGAACGCTGACCACGAGTTGATTGGCTCGCATAATTATTCAGTTTCGCAGGTTGATTTCGCCTTTTGTGGCTTTCTGTAATTTGGGTTCATTCCAGTAGTAGTCCAGGCGGCTGCTTCCGTTTTCCTGAACGCAGATGACTTCTTTTTTGATTCCGTTCGTGAGGTTGTTCAGCGGGTACTGGTTTTGTACCCGGAGTTTGGCGCGCTGGGTGAAATCCAGGCGGATGGGGTCCTGTCCGCGGGAGAGGGTGACGGATTTCTGGAATTCGTCGTCCGCAATGGGGTTGAATGCATTCAGGGTGGCCTTGGGGTTTGCGCACCCGAAGAAAAATGAGTACTCGGCCTGGTTGGTGAGGCTGGTCTGGCTGGGCAGGTAGGCCACTTTTTCGTACGAGCGGGGATTGGTGTCCGCGTATGTGAACCCGTAATAGGTTCCGTTCAGGAACTTTTTGCTTTCCGGGCACACGGCGTCCGCGGAAAGCAGGCGGGCCTGGGCGGCTTCGTTTTCTCCCTTAAGGTTCCATTCATCGAATGAACCGATGCGGGTTTGGTTTTCGCGGAGTTCGAAGAGGACTCCGCTGCTGCCCGTTTTTCCGCCGGTAATGTCGAGTGAGAGCACCACGGGGTCGGAGGGCAGGAACTGGATTTCACTGCGGTCCACGGAAAGGATTTTTCCTTTTGCCATCTCTTCTGAGAGCGCATTCACGTAATTGACGGGCAGTTCGTTGTTCTTTCCGGCCGAAGGCGAATAATAGGCCGCCACCTGCTTGTCGTTGAGGTAGAGCACCGCGCCCGCCCCGTTCTGGGTGTAAATGCGGCCGTACCCTTCCCGTTTGTCGTATTTAACGAATTTTTCTTCTTTCTGGGTTCCCAGCTCGCCGTCAAACGGGTGATAGAAGAGCGCGTTCTGCAGGTAATTGAATTCAGTGGGTTTTTTGCTTTTGTCCGCGTCTCGGAGGTCCTGCTGGATTTTGTCGAGTCCCCGGATGGCGGGGATTCCGAAGTAAATGACGTACTGGCTGGTGAGGCCAAACCCGCTCATGTATTCGCCGGGCTGGAGCGTGTTTTCCTTAAATGAGAGGTCCGTGCTGGCATTCTTGATCTGGTCTTTGTACTGCGTATTGAAGTCTTTCGCGAGTTCCGCATTGTAGGTTTCCTGCTTGAGGAATACTTCGACCTCAAGGATGTCTTTCCTGAATTTTTCATAGGTGTCATAGCCTTCGGGCAGGATTGTTTTTCCCCTGAATAATTCCGGGTCCTTCTGGGCATTCCCATCCAGGAGCTTGGCGTAAATGACGGCTGAATTGTTGTAGATGAGGTTAAGCAGGTAGGGTTCAACCTTGACAGAGGGATTATCTGTCCTCTTAATGGTTGCTCCGTTCTGGTCTTTTCCTGCATCGGTTCCGATGGCCGTCCGAAGTTCTTCCTGGACTTTGAGGTATTCTTCGCCCGTCCAGATCATGTACTCTTTTCCGCTGACCATGACGGTGTCCGCCCACAGGATACCGAGCGTGGTTTTGTCTTCGCCCAGGTTCACGTCTTCAGTCACTTCCGGTTTGAATGTTTTGGCAGCTGAATCGTAGTGGCTTTCAAGGCCCTTAGTCGGAATCAGTATCAGTATTTTTTTCGCGTTTTCTTTTTGGTCGGTTCCGAGCAGGGTGTTGAATGCGTTGAGGGTGTTGGTGATGCTGGTGGGGTCGGTGAGGGTGCCGGCATTAACAGTGTCCACGGTTGCGTCGTGGGGGAGGTTGGGCAGTTTCACGAAACCGTTGTCCGCGCCCTTGATGAACCGGAGTTCGGTGCCGAAATTCATTATTTTAATGGTTTGTCCTTCGAGGAGTTTTTGGAACAGTTCGTCCGCAGTCCTTTTTTTTTCATCCAATGCTTCCACGGCAGCCTTGTTTTTCTTCACGAATTCATCGAATTTCGCTTTCTTTTGGCTGAATGCAATGGCAAACTGGAGGCCGTCGCAGAATTTGGCGGACGGGTTTTCTTTGAGTTCAGTGTCGCCGGCCGCAAAGTCCTGGTAGCGGTCGCAGTAGTCCTTGCTGATTAATTCCGGGTTCCATTCCAGGGAGAGTTTGTCGAAGCCGTATTTTTTGTATACGGTTTCTCCGGTGACTCCGGCGGGGCAGGCGGTGGTTGGGCCGGTGGTGATGACCTGTTCTTTTCCGCGTTTGCAGATTTCAAAGTTCAGCTGGAAGGGTGTGGTTTCGGTGGCGTTGGTGACGAAGCGGCTGACGGTCATCTGGAGGGCCTGGCTGACCTTGGTTTGTTCTCCGTCCCATCCTGCGAAGTTGGGGATGACTTCGATTTCGTGTCCGTCGTTTTTGACTTCGAATGAAATGTTGTTTTGTTTGAATTCCTGGGGAGCGATGCCGGTGATTTTGTCCATGGAACCGCATCCGTCTCCTTCCACCCAGGTGCGTTTCTGGAAGTCGTAGGTTTGCCGGGAGTACTTGAAGAGGCCTCCGTTGAGTTTGGTTTTGAGCACGTTGCGTACGTCTTTTTCCTCAATGCATTGGCCGGGAGTGAAGTTGAGCGCGGTTTTATTGAGGCAGGCCGCGGGTTTGGTGCTCATGTCCCCATACGATATGACTCCGTCCGCGCAGTCTCCGGCTTTCCAGTAGTCTTCCACGGTTAATGGGAATGTTACGGTCCGGGTGCTTCCGTATTGGGGGGAAATGAAGCTGACCTGCATGTTGGTGCGGCCTTTGACGGCGTAATAGCAGGCGGTGAGCCAGTACCGGATTTCGCCGACCTGCTGGAATACTTTTCCGGCGCGCAGGAGCTTGGGGGCTTCGGTCTGGAAGCGGGAGAGGTTGCGGGCCACTTCGAATGTCAGTACCTGGGTGACGGCTCCTTCGGGGCTGGTTTGGAAGTCTTCGCTTAGGTATTCCCAAGCGCTGATGACGGAGTTGTCCACAGGCGTGGTGCCGGGAGGGAATCCTTCATTGAAGGGGTTATTGTCGGACTGTCCGGGTACGAGGCGGGGGTTGGGTTCGCCGGCATTGGTAGTTCGGTCGGAGGGGTTAAGCAGTCCGCTGGTGGTGAACCGGATGGTCTGGCTGTTGGGGAGCAGGTGGATGCCGGAATTATAGCAGGTGTTGATGACTTTGACTTTCTTGGCCTTGGGGATGAATTCGTTGAATGAAAGCGTTCCTTCGGGGCTGATGCTGATGCAGTCTGTGTAGGTTTTCAGCAGTTCGGAGGTGATGGTGACCGGAACGGTCTTGATTTCCTGGGTGTTTTCGTTTGAGGTGGCTACCTTGGCTTTCACTTTGAGTTCGTAGCGGCCCACGAGGTAGGCGGGCGAGAGCCCCGTGCTTCCTTCCGAGTTGGGTTCGATGGTGAAATTGGATTTTTCGACGAGGATCTGGGGTCCGTCCGATACGTCCACCTTGATGGGGACCGCGCAGTTGTTTCGGATGAGCAGTTTTTGTCCGCTGCCGCATCTCCAGGTGTTATTGAATGAATTGTTCTGGAAATCGGATGAGTAGAGCGGGTTATAGTACTGCATGTTGGGGTATGCGGGCTGGTTGCGGTAATCCTGCTGGAATCCGTTGTAGTTGTTGAATCCGTTGTAGGAGGAGTTAAGGTAGGTGGGGGGCATGTTTCCTCCGTATCCGGACTGCGAGTTCAGGTACCAGGGCTGGATGGGTGAGCCGGGCACCTGGGCGCGGTAGGTGTCGATTCCGTTGGGGTTGAATGCACTGCGTCCGGCGTTGGTGAGGGGTCCGCCAAACTGGTTTCCGTAGTTTCCGTACCCGGTTCCGCCCAGGCAGGATTCGAGGGTGATGTTGTCGGGGGTGACTTCCACGCATTGGGCGAGGTTGGTGATCTGCACGCTGACTTTCATGGTGCGGGAGAGTTCCTGGTCCCCGTTCTGGGTGCGGTGAATGGCCTTGAATTCAATTTCGTATTCTCCGGCTCCGGCCGCGACGTTTTCGGGCTTGAATTCGAGGGTGGCGGGAACGGTTTCGTTCTTGGCCAGCCGGGGGGCCACAACCGTGAAGGATTCTCCGAGCACGGACCCCTGGGGTTCGGTTCTTGCCGTGACCTTGAATTCGCCCAGGGGGTTCTCCGCGGACTGCTTGATTTTGGCCTGCACGCTGTAGAGGAATACGTCGGTGTCCGCGCTTTGGCAGTGGTTGATGAAGTCAAAGCTTAGCTTTTTGACCTCGGTTCCGGCAATGATTTTGAATGCGTTGGGGTTGACGCCAAAGCAGGCGGTGTCGCTGACTTCCCCGCCGAATCCCAGGTGCAGGGAAACGGGCACGCGGGTGAACCAGCTGTTGGTGTCAATCGTTCCGACTTTGAATATGACTTCGCCTTTCACTTCCGTGGGCTTGGATATTTTTTCTCCCTTGGGGCTCAAGCTGAATTTCAGGATGGTGTTGGTGTCCTGCAAAATGTCAATGAGTTTTCCTTTAAGGTCGGTCGGTGCCTGCACGTTCACATAGTCCTCAAACCCGGCAAACGAAACTTCCTCAATGCGCAGGGGAATCAGGGAAAGGTTGCGGAGCACGAGCGGAATGCTGGCGGACTCCAGCTGGCCCAGGGTGATGGTTTCTGAAACGTCGGTGGGAAGCACGGTGAGAATGTTTTCGCTGACTTTAATGGTCTGGTGCACTTCCTGGTAACCGGTTTTTTCGGCGGTGATTTCAACCGTGTCTCCGGCATTGGGGCCTGCGAGTTCGAATGCGTAAATTCCTTCCGGGTTTGTTTTTCCGTTCGAGTACGGTTTTCCGTTCACGAGCACCTGCACGTACGCAGCCGGCAGTTCGTTCCCGGTTTTTTCGTCCTGGACCTTCACCAGCACGTTGTTCTGGATGAAGGGAACGATGATTTTGGGGAGTACGTCCACGGCCATGGGCTGGGCGGCTTCGGTATTGATGCGGATTTCGCGCACGAATATTTTTTCTCCGGCGGACAGGAGCGCGATCTCGAGGAGGTTGACTCCTTCTTTGCGGGTCCTGAACTGGACTTCCCCGCTGACCTGGCGGTCGGCTCCCATTTCCCCGACTGCAAGCCGGAGTTCGTTGCTGTTCGCGGTTCCTGAAAGGGTCTGGCCGGTCAGGGACAAAATGCGGTAGTCCTGGAGCGTAATCCCGTTTGATTGGCTGGAAATGCTGATTTCGCTGTCCGGATACACCTGTTCCG
>JACRDJ010000168.1 GCA_016218635.1 Candidatus Iainarchaeum sp. | reverse complement strand
TGCAGGAAATCCGGAACGAAATGGTCCGCACCATGACGGAATGCGGGATTGAAATTGAAACCCACCACCACGAAGTGGCCACCGCCGGCCAATGCGAAATCGACATGCGGTTCGCTCCCCTCACCCACATGGCGGACCAGGTCATGCTCTACAAATACATCGTCAAAAACACCGCTTTCCGGCACAATAAAACGGCCACCTTCATGCCCAAACCCCTCTTCAACGACAACGGCTCCGGCATGCACTGCCACCAGAGCCTGTGGAAAAACGGACAGCCCCTCTTTGCCGGAAAAGAGTATGCGGGATTAAGCAAAAAGGCGCTTCACTACATTGCCGGACTCATCCGCCACGCCCCCGCCATCACGGCATTCACCAACCCGGCCCTGAATTCATTCAAGCGCCTGGTTCCCGGATTCGAGGCTCCCACCTACCTCGTGCACAGCCGCCGCAACCGCAGCGCATCCATCCGGATTCCCATGTACAGCACCAACCCGAAAGCCAAACGGGTAGAATACCGCTGCCCCGACCCCACCTGCAACCCCTACCTCGCATTCAGTGCCATGCTCATGGCCGGACTGGACGGCATCCGAAAAAAACTCGAACCCCCCGCACCCGTGGACGAAAACATCTACCATCTTCCCCGCGAAAAAGCCGCCCAAATCAAATCCCTGCCCGGCTCGCTCGAAGAAGCGCTTGAAGCGCTCCGCACGGACCACCAGTTCCTCCTCGAAGGAGGTGTGTTCACCCGCGACGTCATCAGCACCTGGATCGACTACAAATACGAAAAAGAAATCCAGCCCGCCCGCATGCGGCCCACTCCCTGGGAATACCACCTGTACTTTGATGCGTGAGAAACCAACCCTCCACCACGCACAATAATTAATAATTCAAAGAACATACTTCCCGTATGCCTCTCCCAAAAAGCCAATTCCCTGGCGGAAACAAAGAGAACTCAAACCATGGAAAGACAATTACCACGTAACTCTCACCAAACCACTGACACCAGGATTAAAAGGGGCCTATGGAACGACAGTTAAGGGAAGACTTGTTTTCAAAAATTCAGGTGGACCCAATTCCCGCCACCACGTAATCATTAAACGGTTTTTCCAGCCCTTAACAGACGAAAGAGCCCACGAACTCCAAAGCATCATTGAAAAACTGCGACAAAACCGGTTCCCGATACCCAAAACCGGTTTTCACAAAGTTCGCCTTGAAGAATCCCCAAAACTCGGCATTCCGGCCGGGGAATGGATTCAAATCCAGCAATACTTTCATGCACCCGAATCCGTTCTGAAAGCGGAAAGCGAAAAGGACCGGGAGCGATTCTATGCGCCAGGCATTAGCCACCTGACCGGACTCAAACACCGTGCAGACTACACGGAGGATACCGGTCCAGTTAGGGGCCCTGCCGAACTCCAACGCATGTTTTTTGGCCGCCCGCAGGCCAGACGCGAAGCCATGCAGATGCTGGCCCGGCTGACCGCACTTGACTTCGCTTCAGCCAATGACCTCTTTACCGTCATGACCAAGCCCAAGGGCGGAGCGGTTCCGTTTGATTTTGATGAAATTAAGCCAGCCCGGCCGGGTGCTGATTATGCAAGAAACGAAACACGAAAACTGCTGTTTTTTGCAGATGTGATTGGGACCAGCCGGAAAGAACGGGAGAACCTGGTAAGAATCGCCATGGAGCACGCAAACCCCGCGGTTCGCGCGGAAATGGAAAAAGATTGGAGAGGAAAATTAGACTACGAGGAAAAACGGCGCCAAGACGAAAAAAAAATTAACCGGAAGTGGAAACGAATAGAAAAAAGAAGGGCCGAAAAAGAAAAACTGCCTTATGAGGAATGGCTTAAACTACAGCAAAGAAGGGAAAAAAGAAAGAAATGAATGCCGCCTTATCAGGCACAAACTGACGAAAAACAACTCCAGTGGAGCATGGACTCTCGCACCCACCAGAGAACGGCTTGCCGAAAGCAACCCTCGGTACCGCCGGACGAAAACGGCGGAGCGAGCCCGACGGGATTTGAACCCGCGACACCTTGGTTAAAAGCCAAGTGCTCTAGCCAGACTGAGCTACGGGCCCCCAGTTCAACTATCTTTCCCCCCAGCCATTTTTAAGCGTATGCGCATTAAAGCCCGCACAAGGAAGGGCCGATAAAACTATTTTCGGGAAGGGGGACTTTGAATTTCCGTGAGTCCGCCCATCAGGGGCTGGAGCACGCTGGGCACCCGCAGGAACCCTTCCGGGGTCTGGTAGTGCTCTAAAATCATTCGCATCATCCGGGACGTGGCCGCCATGGTTCCATTCAGCGTGTGCAGATACTCGCGTTCGCCATTCGGTTCCAGGAAGCGGATCTGGGAGCGAACGGCCTGATATGAGGAACAGTTCGAGCAGCTCATCAGTTCAATGAATTTGTTTTCTCTTGGAGAAAATCCTTCCACATCATACTTTTTAGATGCCACAATCCCGATGTCCCCCGTGCATACGTTCACGACCCGGAACGGAATTTCCAGATCCGACAACAGCCCCTTGGCATTTTCCACGATTTCTTCCAGTAACCGGGAAGAGTCCTGGGGATGCGCGAATGCCACCTGCTCCACCTTGGTAAACTGGTGCACGCGAAATAATCCCCGTTCATCCAGTCCGTGCTTGCCGGTCTCTTTACGAAAGCAGGCGGAGAGCCCCACGTATTTCAGCGGAAGTTCCCGGAGCGCAATGGCTTCTCCGGCATGCATGGCCACCAAGGGGTGTTCGCTGGTGGCAATCAGATATAACTCCGCCCCATCCACCTTATACATTACCTGCTCAAAGTCCGCCAAATCCGTGACCCCGGCATACGGTTCCCGACGCATCAGGAACGGGGGCTGAACAAATACAAACCCCTTATTCACCAGCTTGCG
>JACRDJ010000167.1 GCA_016218635.1 Candidatus Iainarchaeum sp. | reverse complement strand
TTTTCCCTCACCCCGGTGATTGGTCTAATTTAGGCTTCCGGGTCAGCACGTTTACTGGTTCTGAAACCGTTCCTTCATGCGAGGAAATTCTTCCGCCCGCCAAAATCGGTTCAGTTACCAACACGGCATTTAATTCCGCCAAGTGCGGAATCTCATTCGAAATTGAAACGGAAGGTCTCTTTTCCATTTCTTTTCAGTTTCACAACATTAACATTAACAGTGCAGTTTCGAAAAAATCTTTTGCTGACTTCCTTAGAGAAACCGCTGAAAAGGCAAGACAACAGCGAGAAGATGCCCGCAAAGCAGCTGAAGGGGCTTTAGCCGGAATCACACTTTCCATCACCACTCCGATAAGTGGACAGGAATTCACTTTGCCGGCCGGAGACGAGCCTATGGTGATTAATTTTAATGCAAAAGTGGAAGGAATTGAAGGGTTTGAATGCGGAAAAGAATATGACTGCGGGTGGTTTTGGTTCAACTCTGGGTCATGGTTCGAATTTGATAATAGTAGAAAAATCTCTGTAACTGAAGGGGGATGGAATTATACCGTTACACCCAAAAAAATTATTTTCAAACTCACCCCCAAATCCCCCGGAAAACCCGAAGTTGTTTCGCCGGAAATCACTTTCACCGTCAATAAATCCGCTGAAACAGCTCCTACCGAACAGGGTTTCAAAATAACCGCTGTCACCGCTTCCTGCAAGGCGGCCGGCCCGTTCAAGCTCGCCGACATGGATTCTTTGACCGTGGATTACGTGAACGGAAAAAAATTCAACGTGCTGGAAATCTGGGTGCTGGCACCCGCGGAAACCGATCATCTGACCGGCCCCGACAACGTGAAAAAAGCGGATGGCTTCACCAACAAGGAATGGAAGGACGCGCACCGCGACCGCTGGTTTGTTTTAGTGAATGCCGGAAACGCGAACCCGGAAAAACCCACAGGGTATGTTTCCGGGGAAGCACTGCCCGTGAATTATGCCGCCCAAAAAACAATGTCGAAGACCATTAAGGGAGAAAACTACCCCTTGTCTGGTAATGATTCATTGGGTGTCGGCCAAAAATGGAAACCCTTTGGAGCCCTCCAAGCAAACGCCGAATACACGCTGCAGGAATTCAATGAATACATTGACTCCCTGAATGAACGCCTTGACCCGGACCTCCGGTATTATGCGGTCATCCAAACCAGTGAAACCGGAGCCTATGCTGCTTCGGACACCATTACGGATGCGGCCCGGATCATCAACCAATGCCAGTCGGGCGAAACGCCTGTTGTCACTGCAAAGATCACTCAACCCACTCAAACCACGTTTGCTTACTCGCCGAAAATGCAGATTGATTTCACGGCCACTGTTAATGGAACGGTTCCGGTCTGCGGAGAAAAGGGCATTTTATGCTCTTGGACGGTTGTCAGTTCAGCGTCTAAAGACATAAAATCCTTTTTTTATGACGCCCAAAACAAGCTTTCAATAGTAACCGTTTCCGGCCAGGACATAAGTTCAGTCAATGCAAATTGGCGGGCTGGCCCCGGAAAATACACGGTTCATTTCGCGCTTCTCAAAGACTTCGCTATTGCTCCCCCGCTGGCCGAAGACTCCCTTGAAATCACTCTCACCGAAAGCCCTTGCGCTTCCTGCTCAACCATTCTGGGCTGTCTGATGTGCGTGGATAAAAAAATAGCGGAAACCGTTTTCATGACTGCTGAAGAAACTGCCCGCAAAGAAGAATCCATGAAACCAATGCCCGTGATTGAAAAACCGGTCTCATCCGGAATGATTGAATTCAAATACGGTGACTCTGAACCAAGAACGTTGGCTCTCACGGAATTTACTAAAACTGCCATCACACTCTCTTCTGGAAGTGGTTTTGATTTCCGGGTCGGTTCAGACAGCGGAGCAGTCAGTGTACGCATATCGGATAAAGGCAATTCCGTGTTGATTCTTAGACTGAAAGACCAGTCAGTCTGTCAGGAAACTGTTTATGTAACCGTGCCTGCAGTCATCAACAAATGCGGTATTTCGTTTAAGGCGGAGGTTCTGCCTCCTGCAACGGATAACCCTGGTGGTGATCCCTATTTTAAACTATCCGCGTTCACATTCTCGGATTATATTTGGCCCTCTAATCCGGCAACGTCACCGGGCGAACTTCCTCCTTCCAAGGGAAAAGGAACTGTTCCTGCAGGGAGTATTCTTCTCACTTCCCCCGGAAAGGACCCGGTCAGCGTTGATTTTGCAGGTCTGCCCGCCCAGAATGTCGTGTTCCCGCTGACGGGGGGAACCGCCACCATTCAAACCACGGGTGAGAAATGGGGGCTTGCCTTAAGCGGGAACAGCAATCCTTCCATTCAGATAACACACGATGGAATTTCCTGTGATGCGCCCTATGTGTATTCCTCCTTTAATCAGGCCTATTCTAATTATAGCTGCGGACTTTCATTCGGGTTCAAAAAAATTCCTGAAGCAAATAATTCCAGATACGCACTATACGCATTAACCTTAAGCGGACTCAATGCCATATTCTACCGCAGCTATGAAACCGTCGGTCCTGAACCGGGATATGAATTAATTTCTTCTCCTGCGTCGCCCGTGACCCTGAAGGGAACCTGGAATGGTTCCCGGGACGGTCTGGCGATCAACCTGGAAGAACCGGCCCAAAACGGGATTGAAATCTCTTTTGGGAAAAAGAACTGGGCCATTAAGGCAATTCCTAACCCAATCAACAACGGAATTGACGCATTCCAGATAACCGGGCCGGCGGGAAACACCTGCAAGACCGAGGAAAAACTGCTCAACAACGGTTCATTCAGTTCGGACTGGGTTTCCTTTAATGCGCCGGAGTGCGGCATTCCCTCTTTTGAGGCCGGATGGAATGACTTCGGGACCTCCGTGGACCTCTTTGTGCGAAACATTCAGCTAAACGTTCAATGAATCATCCGGTTTACATTCAGGCAGGTTTTTATACTTTTTAGGCCATTAATTGAATGATTGCTATGGCTGCCACCTCCATGACGGTTTCGCGCGAAGAATTTTTGTTTCTCAAAAAAAAGGCTGCTTTTGCGGATGATGTTCTCTTTCAGTTAGAGAGCAGTCTCCAGGATATCGTCAAGGGCCGGATCAAGAAAGCAGTCCATTAGGTTTCTTCCACCGCTTTTCTGTACGCTTCGCGGTTAACCAGAACCTGGTTGATAATTTTCTGTTGGTCTTTTTTGTCTCCAAAAGCAACCAATAGAACGGTTTGTCTGCCGGAGTATACCAGGTAGTAAAGCCTTTTTCCGCCGAATTTCTTTTCCCGAAACCAGTTAAACTGCAAAGGTTTTCCAACTTCAGCTGTTTCTTTTAACTGTAAAATCATTTTTCGAATCCATTCTTTCTCATCCGGGCTCAGTGTTTCAAACAATCTGGAGAAAGTTTCAGTTTCGAGCACTTCATTAGGCATTAGGGATGCAATGAAAGCACTTTATTTAAACCTAATTCCATGCAATTGGGTACATAGCGGGGTCTTAGCATAACCTGGTTAGTGCAGTTGGCTCCAGACCAACTGATGGGGGTTCAAATCCCTCAGACCCCATATCCGAGAAACAGACGTATTTATATATATCATATTGATATGTATTATTTAGGAGGGTGATGTCGTGAGTACTACATTGGTCCGCCTGGAAGGCGCGCAGGACATTATTGTTGAGAAGCTGACCAAGACAGGCCTCTTCAAGAATAAAAGTGAGATTATCCGGGCCGGAATTCTGGAGTTAGGAAAAAACCATAAAGTATTCAAAAGTTTTAAGGAGCTGGAGGATGAGCTGGCTTTCCGTAAGGCTAAGAAGATTGTGGATGAAGTCAATGCCGGCAAACGAAAAGTTTTCAGCAAAGAGGAAGTCTACAAAAAATACAATTTTAAGGGATAACTCTTGTTCACTATTTCTTTTGCTGATGAATGGGATAAGTACTTTTTGAAGCTGGATAGTTTCACTCAGCAGATACTATTAAAGAAAATTGACCGGCTTGAGACGCTGGAAACCGCCAGACACCTCAGGCACGGAGTGCCCTTATTTGTGGTGGAGGCGGGCCAGTACCGTATCTGTTTCGATGAAAAGGAAAAAACCCGCCTAATTCTTTTCGCGGGAAACCATAAGCAGTACGAAAAATGGATTAGTGAAGGAAGCTGGAAAAAAAACCCGCTTTAGTCTTCATCTTTAAAAAAAGAAAACAATCAGGAGGAAGCATTTCCCCCCTGTTTGGACTTAATCAGTTTCCTCCGCCGCAACAACCGGGTCCAATCATTCCAGGCACCTCCTTAATCATCCGTAGTAATGAATGCCGTGCACGTGCATTTAAGCCTTTTCTTTAAAGCCCCAGCCGTTTTTGTTCCTCGCCGGCTTTCCGGGCCAGCTCATTCAGGAATGCTTCCGTGGGAGATTCCAGGAAGTCTTTTTCCAGGGCATTCTGGGCCACTTCAATGAATGAATGCGAGGCCATGTCATCGGGCAGAATGACCCGGTTGGCCTTGGCGGCATAGAGCCGGACGGCATCCTGATAGTAATGGGCTCTGGAAAAAATAATGATTTTGGGGTTGAGTTTGCGAAGCAGGCGCACGGAGTTCAATGCCGTGGCGGAGTGGGGAATTGCAATGATGGCGATTCTGGCCTTAAATGCATTGACTTTGATGAGCACTTCCTCGTTGTCGGCTTCCCCGTAAACGGACGGAATGCCCTTATGAATGCAGTAATGGATGAGTTCAGGGTCATGGTCTACAACCGCTACCTGCATGTGGGCCTGAAGAGAGGAAACCACGGGGTAACCGGTGGCACCGGCTCCCAGAATGATGGCGTGATTGTGAAGACCGGAAGGAATGCTTTCCAGCTGCAAAAGCCGGTGATTGAAACGGGAGGTCATTTGGTTCAAAAACCGCATGAAGGGACTTTCCCGGAGGGATTCATGGATGGATCGGAATCCGGCAAACGCATAGGGGGTCACCAGCATGGAAAGCGCCACCACGAGCAGCACAAACGAGTAAAGCCCCGGAATGGTTTCCAGCACGGGCCGGCCCTGGTTGGCCAGGATGAATGAAAATTCGGATACCTGGGCCAGTCCCAGCGCGCTGTAAAGCGCCACCTTTTCCCCGAAACCGGAGAAAAGGGAAATGAAGAAGAAAATAATCGGTTTGAGGACGAACACGGTCAGCAGAATGAGGGCGATGAGTGGCCAGGAAAGCGTTTCCAATCCGAACGTAATCTGGATTCCCAGTGTGACGAAGAAAATGGTGGAAAAAAAGTCCCGGACTCCGCGGATTTTATTGAATACTTCCGTGCTGTATGGCAGGGTGGAGAGGGATATTCCGGAGATGAATGCTCCGACCGCGATCGGGAAATGCATGGCGGCCGAAAGCAGGATGAAGAGGAACGCGGACGAAAGCGCCACCAAGAAGAACGTTTCGTCGGATTTGGATGCAAACCGGTAAAGAGAAGGGTATACGAAGCGGTAAAGCAGGAAAGCCAGGAAGATCAATGCCACCCCCTGCAATAGCACGATCACTGCCTGCTGTAAGGGTGCCGCAATCGAAACGCTTCCCAGTAATGGCATGGCCAGAATGGCCAGCAGGTCCTGCACGAGCAGGAAACCAAACATCAGCCGCCCGTGCAGGGTATTGATGGCATGCGTGTCGGAAAGAATCTTGACCACAATCAGGGTGGAACTGAATGCCAGGATCAGACCCAAATACAGTGCCAAGGGAAGCGAATAAATTCCAAGCGCCATAAGCCCGGCTGCCACGAGCACCAGGGTCAGAATCACCTGAACAATTCCCCCGATCAGGGCCGTTTTTCCGGTTTTAAGGATTTTGCTGAAATCGGATTCGACTCCTACTCCAAACAGAAGGAACGCCAC
Source organism: Candidatus Iainarchaeum sp. (assembly GCA_016218635.1). Classification (GTDB taxonomy): domain Archaea; phylum Iainarchaeota; class Iainarchaeia; order Iainarchaeales; family JAFGBZ01; genus JACRDJ01. The sequence goes on along the minus strand of JACRDJ010000167.1, from coordinate 1,847 downwards.
GCCCAACTCCGACAATAAGAGTACGTCATTGAGGTTGGTAATGCCGACCGGAATTCCGCTCACGGCCCAGTGCAGGGCCCCAAGCCCCGCAGGTCCAATGAAGAGTCCGGCCAGAATGTATCCCAGCAGGTTGGGCTGGTTAAGCAGGCGGACCAGGTAATTGAATACGGTGGCGGAAAGCAGGATTAGTCCCAGGTCAAAGAGAAGGGTCAGATTGAGGAGGGATTCCATGTAGCTTTCTTAATCAAAATAGGTTTATTAATGGATTTTTTTCCATTTCACGCCCGTTGGCGAATCCATTAATTCAATGCCTTTTTCCTTAAGGCGCGCCCGGATGGCATCCGCCTGCGCAAACTTTTTTTGGGCCCTTAATCGTCCGCGTTCTGCGATGAGTTCGTTCACTTCAGTTTCCAGATCGGTTTTTTTCACTTCAAATTCAAAGACACCGAATACGGAGTTGATTTCCTTCAGGAACGCCAGCACTTTTTGGGCATCGGTTTCCGTCATTTTCTGTTCAGCATGAATGAATGAATTGATTTTGCGGGAGAATTCAAAGAGTTCCGCCCAGCATTTCGGGAAATTGAAATCGTCGTCCAGTGCCGTTTTAATCGCCATGCGGGTTTTTTGCAGCAGGCCATCCATTTCAGCGTGGGAGGGGCCCTTTTGTTGGACTTCCTGCAGGGATTCAATGAGCGAATCAAAGCGCTGCAGGGATTCTTTTGCGTTCTCCAGCGAGTTTTCCGTGAAATCCACGGGTGAACGGTAATGGCTTAACACAATGAAGAAACGGAAACTTCGGGCATCCGTGTTTTTCAGCAGCTGGGGCAGGGTAATGAAGTTTCCCAGCGACTTGCTCATTTTTTCGCCGTCCACGTTCAGAAAACCGGTATGCATCCAGTAGCGCACGAACGGGTGAATTCCCAGGGCGCATTCGCTTTGGGCAATTTCATTCTCGTGATGCGGGAACATGAGGTCCGCGGCGCCTCCGTGAATGTCGAGCTGGTTTCCCAGGATTTTTCGTGACATGGCCGAGCATTCAATATGCCATCCGGGCCGGCCGGCCCCCCAGGGGGAATCCCAGGAAGGCTCTTCGGGTTTGGCTTTCTTCCATAATGCAAAATCCATGGGATTGGTTTTATCGTATTTGTCCGTCTGCACGCGGGTTCCGCCCACCTGTTTCTCGCGCACGAGCCGGGAAAGCGTTCCGTATTCCTTGAACCGGTCAATGGAGAAATACACGCCGTCCTCGGTTTCATAGGCAAAGCCTTTTTGCACGAGGAGCTGGACCAGTTCAATGATTTCGGGAATGGTTTCGGTTACGCGGGGGGAAAAATCGGCCCGCCGGATGCCCAGCGCATCCAGGTCCCCGAAAAACAGCGGAATGTTTTTTTCCGCCAGCTGGAAAATCGTGATTCCCTCCTTATTGGCCTGGGCAATCATGTCGTCATGAATGTCGGTGATGTTGACCACGAAGGTGACCGCATACCCGCTGAATTCCAGGTAGCGGCGGATGACGTCGAATGCAATGTAGGTGCGGGCGTGCCCGATGTGGCCGGGACCATACACGGTGGGGCCGCAGACGTACATGCGGACCTTTCCGGGCTCTTGCGGCCTGAATTCCTCTTTCTGACGGGAAAGGGAATTATGGATGGAAAGCATGCAATACCCGTGGCAAGAAAAGAATAAAAAAGGCGGGCAATGGGGGTGGGTGAATGGTTCCAGAAAACATGCAGGGAGGCGGATTCGAACCGCCGAACACACTAAGTGACGGGATCTTGAGTCCCGTGGGTTTGACCGCTCCCCAATCCCTGCACGGTTTTTACTGATTGGATTCCGTTTGGATTAAA